>JAYSWW010000161.1:0-5026 GCA_043717805.1 Ferruginibacter sp. | reverse complement strand
GATGAATATGTATCACTATATGAAATGGTCATTAAAGATAATGTGAAGCAAAATTTGAATTAATTACAATGATAATATTATCGTTCAAAGGAAAATTGAACTTATTTTAATTCTTCTCAAATATGTATAAGGAATTGGAGTAATAAAATACCGCAAACTGTCGTTATTATATAATTAATTAATGTTTGCGGCGTTAATGATCAGCCAATAGAACATTATTATGTTAAGATTTAGTTTGATAAGGCAACAATTGCTTTCATATATTACAATTACAAAGGATTAAAAAATGAATATTTTAGTAACAGGCGCTGCGGGCTTTATTGGTTCACACGTCTGTAATCATTTTACCGAGCAGGGACATTTGGTCATTGGCATTGATAATTTTGATCCCTTTTATCCTAGAAAATTCAAGGAACTGAATATTGCTGCACTCAACTCAAATAAATCTTTTCATTTTTATGAAGCCGACATCCGCGACAACAAGGCACTGGATAATATTTTTTCTAAAGAAAAAATTGACCTGGTAATTCACCTCGCTGCAAAAGCAGGTGTAAGGCCATCCATTGAATCCGTCGGCGAATATTATGATGTGAATGTGAATGGAACCGTTGTTTTATTGGAAACCATGAGAACACAGCAGGTAAAGAAAATGATCTTTGCTTCATCATCATCTGTGTATGGCAATAATCTAAAAGTCCCTTTTTCCGAATCAGATTTTGTAGACAACCCGATATCTCCGTACGCATCTACAAAGAAAAGCGGTGAACTTCTGTGTCATGTGTACAGCCATCTTTATGGTTTCGATATCACCTGCCTTCGTTTCTTTACAGTTTTTGGTCCCGGTCAACGCCCCGACCTTGCCATTCATAAATTTACCCGTTTAATCGATATCGGCGAATCTATTCCATTCTACGGAGATGGATCAACATCCCGTGATTATACATATATCGATGACATTGTTAATGGGATAAGTTGTGCATCCTCCAAGTTGGGCGGGTACCACATTTATAATTTAGGGGAATCCAGGGTCATCGATCTGAAAAAACTGGTTCATACGATCGAAAATTCATTGGGTAAAAAAGCTGTAATTAATAAATTGCCATTGCAACAGGGCGATGTAACCATTACTTTTGCTGATATTACAAAAGCTAAAATGGAAATCGGGTATGATCCGAAATATGATCTTGAAACAGGTATAAACAAGTTTGTTGAATGGTATACTGGCAACAGAGATCTTTTATACAATAATTAATTTTCATTTTTTTAAGTAAACTTTTATGTGTGGTATTTCCGGCTTTTTGCATTTAGATAAAGAAAGGGAAGCGAGTGATATTGTACTTAAAAAAATGAACAACGTAATTGCTCATCGCGGCCCTGACGGAGAAGGGTTTTACCTCAATGAAAATATTGCATTGGGCCACAGGAGGCTGGCGATCATTGATCTGAACACCGGCCATCAGCCTATGTATAGTACAGACCGCCAGATCGTTCTGGTTTTCAATGGTGAAATTTATAATTACATTGAACTAAAGGATGAACTGATCGCACTCGGTATTAAATTTACAACTACTTCAGATACCGAGGTGGTCATCAACGCATACCTGACCTGGGGCATCGACTGTCAAAATCGCTTCAACGGCATGTGGGCTTTTGCGTTATGGGACGAATCTCTGAAACGGTTATTCATATCAAGGGACAGGATTGGAGAAAAGCCTTTGTATTATTCTAAATTTGACAATACACTCATTTTTGGTTCCGAAATAAAAACAATTCTTGCATACGGGGTTCCGCAAAAACCAAGAATAGAAATGACGGGGCTTTACCTGAGCCTGAGTTTTATCCCTGCTCCTTATACATTTTTTGAAAATATTCAGCAATTAATGCCGGGTAGTTATTTGCTGGCTGATTGTAATGGCATCCGGGAAAGAACATACTGGACTCTTCCTGACATTACTGAAAAGGATATGCGTACAGATAAATTCAACATTGAGAAAGAATTTGAAGCTTTATTCAATGATTCTGTTAAGATCAGGATGCGCAGTGACGTTGCATTTGGTGCTTTCTTAAGCGGGGGGCTTGATTCGTCGTCTGTAGTAAGTGTAATGGCCAATCATACAGCAAAACCCATCCAGACATTTACAATGGGTTTTGAAAATAAACAGTTTGATGAACGGGGGCTTGCAAAATTGGTTTCAGAAAAATATCATACCAGTCATCATGAAGGTATGATTTCTTCAGAACTTTTTGATGAGGCTTTGAATAAAGTACTTTTTCAATATGATGAACCCTTTGGTGATGCATCTGCAATTCCAACAGGACAAATTTCAAAATATGCAGCCAATTATGTAAAAATGGTTTTAACCGGAGATGGAGGTGATGAAGTGTTATCCGGTTATACAATTTACCAGGGAGAATTATTTGCCAAAAAATTCCAGCGCTTACCGGCACCAATTAGAAGATCAGCTCCTGTTCTTGTAACGGCATCAGCAGCTCCGTTCAGGGGAAATATCAGATACAAATTAAACAGGGTCTCTAAAGTATTACAATCCAGTAACCTGCCATTTGAAGAACGGTTGTTATCCAAGCTTTGTTATACGTCACCTGAAAACCTTGCTAAAATAATCTCTCCTGAATCCAATTCAATTTCCTTTTATGATTTTTACAACGACGCTATGAAGGATTGCCGGTTTGAAGATCCTTTTTATAAGTTGATGTATTTTCATCACAAGGTTACACTTCCCGGTGATATGTTGACAAAGGTCGACAGGATGAGTATGGCCTATTCTATTGAAACAAGGGTTCCGTTTTTAGATCACAGGATCATAGAATTGTTATTTACTGTGCATAAGAGTTTAAAAACAAGCGGTCATATCAACAAGCTTATTTTAAGGAATTCCATTGCAAACAATTCATTGCCCAAAGAATTATTGACAGCATCCAAAAAAGGTTTTAGTGTACCCCTGAGGGATTGGTTTAAGGAAGAAGATCTTAATAATAAAATAAAAAATATACTACTTTCCGGCAACGATAACAAGGCATTCATTTATAAAGAAGTTGAAAAACTGATCGTAAAAAACAAGGACGGTAAATCTGATGTCGGAAATTTTATATGGCTGACTATTGTGCTGAAGAAATGGCTCGATTCAAAAAAATAAGTATAAAAATATTCATGGAACTTTATGTTTCATCCAATAAAATAACCCGATAACAAAGAAATAAATATTGAAAATCATTATTGTAAACTACAGGTATTTTGTATCAGGAGGTCCTGAAAGGTACCTGTTTAATGTTATGGACCTGCTGGAAAAAAATGGACATGAAGTGATCCCATTCAGTATTAAAAGCAAACTAAATAAATATTCAAAATATGAGCGATATTTTTTAGACCCGGTTGGCAATGACGATGCCGTTTATTTCAGTGAATATAAAAAGACAAATATCAGAACCATAGTACGTTCTTTTTCAAGAATGTTTTATTCTTTTGAAGCAAAGAGAAATCTTGGTAACCTCATAAGGGCAGTTGATCCGGATCTGATATATATATTACATTATCAGAATAAAATTTCAGCAAGTATTTTTGATGCTGCAGTTAAAAATAAAGTACCAGTAATACACAGGATTTCTGATTTTGGCCAAATATGTGCCAATGCACTTTTTTACAGGCCAATACAAAAAGATATTTGCGAACGGTGTCTGTCTGGTTCTAAATTCAATGCAATTAAAAATAAATGTGTATACGATTCCTATATATATTCTTCAATCAAAGCAGCATCATTAAAATTCCAGGAAATAATGGGCTTAACAAAAAAGGTCAGGTCTTTTGTAGTTCCATCAAAGTTCACATTGGAAAAATTGAAAGTTCATGGTTTCCCGGAAAAAAAACTCGTTCACATCCCTTCGTTTTTTAATTTTGATTTTATTTCTCAACAATTGGAAATTAGTTACGAACCTTTTGCATTGTATATCGGAAGAATTGAATCAGAAAAAGGATTGTTGTCCCTGGTCAAAGCATTTGAGAATACAAACTTTAATTTGAAAATTATTGGCTTTTCAAACACAGGTTTTGAGGAAGAATTAAAGATTTATCTGAAAGATAAAAATCACCACATCGAATTTTTAGGCAAAAAAGGGTTTGATGAGATACAGGTTTATTTAAGCAGATGTTCCTTTACTGTGGTTCCTTCTGAATGGTATGACAATTTCCCCAATACCTTATTGGAAAGTTTCGCATTTAAAAAATGTGCCATAGCTACAAATACGGGTAGCCTTAAAGAATTGGTGATAGACGGGGAAACAGGAATGTTGTTTAAATTGAAGGATATTGATGACCTTAAAAGTAAAATGACCCTCTTGTTTGGTAATGAGGCCCTGTGTCGTAAACTTGGAGAAAATGCTTTTAATAAGCTCAATAAAGAATATTCGTCAGAGGTTCATTATAAGAAATTGATAAATTTGTTTGAAAACGTAGTTGAAAATTATCGATCTGTAAAAAATTAGCCTCTTACATTTAAAATTATTGAATATTATAATAATTTTTACTATTCTATCGTTTTAATAAATGTCATCAAAATATATATAAACAAGGAGTTATGAAGAAAATCTATATGGCTGGTGTTGGTGGTATGCTGGGAGAAGCATTTTACAGCCAGTTTAAAAATGATTATGAATTAAAATGCACCGATAAAGACGTAAATGAAGACTGGTTGTCTTTTCTTGATTTTCGAGACCTGGCGGCTTACAGAAAAGATGTAATGGATTTCAAACCTGATTATCTATTTCATTTGGGCGCTTATACAGACCTGGAATTTTGCGAGGAAAATGCTGAAGATACTTACCTAACCAACACCATATCAGTTGAAAATGCTGTGTACATTGCAAACGCCCTGGATATCCCTTTGTTATATATCAGCACAGCTGGGATTTTTGACGGAAAAAAAGACCTGTATGATGATTGGGATATACCCAATCCTTTGGGTGTTTATGCCCGGTCAAAGTATATGGGTGAACGTTATGTAGCAGAAAATGC
>JAYSWW010000017.1:0-2411 GCA_043717805.1 Ferruginibacter sp. | reverse complement strand
TGCACTGCCTGCTATTGCTGCCCACGCAGGGCTCCCCATTGTAAAAATGCTGGCAAAATTGCAAAAAAAGGAACCTCTTTATACGGAGGAAGCGTTGGATGCATTGTTTAACGGCAACCGGTTCATCAGCAGCAATAAAGCAATCAATGAACTGAATTATTCCATCCGGCCGTTTGAAGAAACATTGGCCGACACCTACAATTGGTTCATTAATAAAAGTTATCTTTAAAATTCAGCAATGGTTTTAAAGATCGTTGATAACTGAAATTTACCAACACTTCATTATTGCATGCTAATTTCTTTTTCATCTTATAAGACGATCATTTTTGTATGGATAGCATTGGCTGTTTGTATTTTTTTTTTATTGAGAAGGATAACGGCACCCTATGGCAGGCATGTATCGGGTAACTGGGGACCACTGATTGATAACCAGCTGGGATGGTTGTTGATGGAGCTACCGGCTTTGGTTATCATGGGTTATTTTTTAATAATAAACCTTGTTTTGAATTCAATGATCGTTGCCATCATGATCGGTTTATATTGTCTTCATTATTTCAACAGAACCATCATTTTCCCTTTCAGGTTACATACAAAAGGGAAAAAGATACCATTGCTGATTGTTGTTTCCGGAATATTATTCAACCTGGCCAATACTTTTTTCCTGGGATATTATTTTTCTCATTTTGTAAAAAATGACATCAGCTGGTTAACAGACGCAAGATTCATAACAGGGGTCATCTTGTTTTTTATCGGCCTGTTTATTAACTGGAAAGCTGATGATATACTGATCCATTTACGCAAACCAACTGAAACACATTATAAAATACCCAGAGGCTGGTTATTTAACATGGTCAGTTGTCCGAACATGTTGGGTGAACTGATTGAATGGGGAGGATTTGCACTGCTTTGCTGGAACCTTCCGGCATTTGCTTTTTTTACGTGGTCAGCAGCCAACCTTGTTCCAAGGGCACAGGCACATCATCAGTGGTATAAGAATAAATTTCCTGATTACCCTGCAGAGAGAAAAGCAATTGTTCCGTTTGTTATTTAATGGGTCATGGAATATTGAATATTTTTTGGGTTGTACCAATTTTTAAATATCCAATATTCCATATGCCATTATAGTTTAATTACCTTAGTTTGAAAATAACACCTGCCTGCAGGTTGGTTATGTCATAACCTGCCTCTACATTCACACCAAAAGAGGGTGAAAAGAAATACGATGCACCAACAAATCCACCAAAAACAGGGATCACGTCGTCGTTTGTATAGTAATCATTTCCCCTGTTGTAATCATAATGATGAAATCCTGCACCTGCTGAAACACCCGCATAAGTATCTAAGCGTGAAACCTTCCATCCGTAATGCCAGGCAGACCTGCCTGCAATGACAACTGTACGGGACCTGAAATCATTGTAAAAAACTCCCGTACCATTTTTGGAAAATGTACCACCTACCTCAGCACCGAGGGAAACTACACCCGGCCCGGCTTGCCAAATACCAAATTCAAGGGCGGCTTTTGTGCCCAATCCGTTTCCGGAATTATAATACTTATAATCTCCTTTGTAATCATTTCCAATACCTGCTCCCAGGTTAACTGTTACGGAGCCTTTTCTGAACGGAGTTACCAGGCTGTTTTTTTGTGCATGTGAAACTGCAGAAGTTCCAACAGTAATAAAAAATAAGATTGCTGCAATATAGTTTTGTCTTTTCATATTGCACAATTGGCAAATACTATACCAACTATTTTCGTAATGTTTTTTTTGCCTATTGATTTTAAACTTTCTTAACACATTGATTTATCTTTATTTCATAAATAATTAGCATGAAAAAATTATTTCCTTTTCTATTGATCTTTGTATTGATCTCCTGCAATTCGCACCATGAAATTCATTCAGAGACCAACATTAAAAATGAAGAACTGTTCAGTGAAGTTCAGTCTGGCGGCGTAAAAGTAATTCAGATCAGCACACCCAAAGGCAAGTTCAATGTTTGGACAAAACGTGTAGGGAACAATCCAGCCATAAAATTGCTGTTACTCAATGGTGGCCCCGGTGCAACGCATGAATATTTTGAATGTTTTGAAAGTTTTTTACCACAGGAAAACATTGAATTCATTTATTATGACCAGTTGGGTTGTGGAAATTCTGATGATCCAAAAGATACCAGTATGTGGGATCTGTCAAGATTTGTGGAAGAAGTAGAACAGGTTCGTACGGCATTGAATCTGACCAGGGATAATTTTTATTTACTGGGGCATTCCTGGGGCGGCATACTTGCTATGCAATATGCGTTAAAATACCAGGATCATTTAAAGGGTTTGATCATTAGCAATATGATGAGCAGTTGCCCCGATTATGGAAAATATGCGCAGGATGTTCTTGCAAAACAGATGGACCCGAAAGTATTGG
>JAYSWW010000160.1:0-5029 GCA_043717805.1 Ferruginibacter sp. | reverse complement strand
AGGGGGCTTGCTAATTAAAAACAAACAATATCTATTAACAAACTCTTTACTGACGGTAACTCTTTGCCAGTTTTTTATTTTAACCGGACAGTAGTGATACTGGATACTGGTTACTGGATACTGGATGTGGCTTCGCTATTCTATACCAGGCATTTATTCAACTGTAAGTGAAAAAGTAAGTGTGCGTGAATTTATCTTATCGATGACATTGGAATATTTCAGATCCACATCTCGGCTGTGAAGGTTTGCAAGCCCCCAGCCAAGTTTAACTTCCGGTGTCAATACAAAGAAGGGGAAATAAAAGTGAAATCCAATAGAGGCATCCACGCCATAATCAAGTGGTTTAAGTTTGATCAGGTCGCCGGCTTTTTTTGCACCTGCATTGGCAGCAAGATCATATTCAAGCCTTCCACCTGCCATCATGTACACTTTAAAGTTATTGATCCTGTCGCTTGAGAATTTAATTTGAAGAGGCAAAGCCAGTGTTATTCCCTGTACTTTTTTCAATGTTACTTCTCTTTCTCCTGCCGGCCTGTCGGGGTATTTCAAATAGTATTGAAAAGCTTTTTCAGTAAAAACCAGGCTAAGGGGATAGGTTCTGATATCAAAATGTTCACCGAGGCGGATGTTTACAAGCCATGCCAGGTTGATACCTGTACTGTTGATACTTTCAATTACCATTACACTGTCTCTCTGTAAAAAAAGCGGGTGATGAGTAAAACTGAAATGTGACCTGTTTACGCCTAAATGTATGCCGAAATGAAATGACTTGTCATCATGGTCTTCCAGGTTCAATACATCGCGGAATTGCGTAAATGCCATTGATGGAAACATCAATACCGGTATGATGATATGTATTATTTTTCTCCGCAATAGATGCTGCATATTCCCAGGCTCAGTGGTTTGTAATATGTTTTTCTGTATCCCAGGTTATCCAGGATAGCCGTAAAATTTTTTCCTTCAGGAAATTTTTTGATCGATTCGTCGAGATATTTGTATGCGTCGCGGTTTTTTGAAAAGATTTTACCCATATTCGGTGTAACAATTTTCATGTAAAAATTATATACCGAACCAATCAATGGCCTTGTAGGTTTACTGAATTCAAGAACCACTAATTTTCCGCCGGGTTTTAACACACGTTTGATTTCGTTCAAGCCTTTTTCCAGCTGCTGAAAATTCCTCACCCCAAATGCCACAGTTACTGCGTCAAACGAATTGTCATTAAAATTTATTGCTTCACTATCGCCATTTAACAATTCAATCTTGTTTTGAAGGCCCAGGTTGGCTGTTTTTTTCCGGCCAATTTCCAACATGCCATCGCTGATATCAATACCAGTGATCTTAAGTGGATTGAGTAAACGGGCTGCCATGATCGCAACATCTGCAGTACCTGTGGCAACATCCAGGATACATTTAGGATCCAGTTCTTTCAACTGGCTGATGGCCTTTTTCCGCCACCTGGTATCAATTCCGCCACTTAAAAAACGGTTCAGGAAATCATACCTGCGGGCAATGTCATCAAACATTCCCGCCACCTGTTCTTTCTTGCTTAGTTCCGAATCTTTGTAAGGAACAACGCTGTCATGTGCAAAATCTGTCATACAATCATGCAAATATAAGTTGTTTACCCAATTTGAATAATCTGCAAATGTTATCATTGATACAATAAAGAGTATTTTTGCCGATCAATTTAGTTAAATGCAGATCAAGAAGGCAAGTTACATAGTAAGTAGTCCGGAATTTGAAAAATGTCCTGTACCGGATAAACCCGAGTATGCATTTATTGGAAGGAGTAATGTTGGAAAATCATCTTTGATCAATATGCTTTGTGACAATGACAAGCTTGCCAAAACTTCGGGTTCGCCCGGAAAGACGCAACTGATCAACCATTTTGAAATTGTAAGCAGTATTGATGAATCCGATGGTAAGAAAAAGGTAAATACCTATAAGTGGTACCTGGTAGATCTGCCGGGTTATGGTTTTGCCAAAGTTAGCCAGCGCAGCAGGAGGAGATGGGAACAGATGATAGAAAATTACCTTCGTAAACGTGAAAACCTAACAATGGTTTTTGTTTTGATTGATGCCCGCCACAGTCCACAAAAAATTGACCTCGATTTCCTGGAAGACCTGAAATTGTGGAAAATACCTTTTTGCCTGGTGTTTACAAAATCGGATAAAGAGAATCAGCGAACCGTTAGTAAAAATGTAAAAGATTTCCTGGAGGCCATGAGGAAGACATGGCAGTTTTTACCACAGCATTTTGTTACCAGCGCCATTAAAAAATCGGGGAAAGCAAAACTACTTTCTTTTATTGATGAAACGAATAACAGCGTAAATAAGAAGGCTTTTTAGTTAACTACTTTGTTGGCGCAACTACTGCTGGCAAACGCTTCTGGTTTTGCCTTGAAAGCAAACCCCATTCCAAGTATATACCCCATTGCTTCGCGTAGAGCTTCATTGCTTTTAAAGTGCGGATTGGTGTTTATGTCGGCATGTACTTCCATATCCACATCATAATCGGTGAATAAATTGCACAATTCGTAAGCGATCTCTATACTTTTGGCAACTTCCACAAGCATTCTTTCTTTGATATTATATTTAATGATTGTTTTTTCATTGTGAATGAACATGAATCCTCCATGCCCTTCCCGAAGGAAAACGATCACAGTGGCAAATTCAGTATCCTTACCTTTTACCTGGCTGTCTGTACCAATGCAAACTTTTAATTTGTAACCTAAGGCTGTTTCTCTTTTGATGGTTTGTTCTACTGCATCTTTTATGGGAAGATGAATAGTATCACCGTTGAATTTTCTCCATAACATAAAATGAGGTTTTTTAAAGTTAAGGAAAATTTATTTAAAACCATAGCACTTACGTGTTGTTATATCCGAAATGTGAATATGTGAATAAATGATGGATGTGCTAATGAAATGAAGGGTTGATGTGACAATGACAGCATTCTTTTTGGAGATTTATTGATATAATTGTATCTAAAAACATAAATTAATCAATATAATTACAACATTATCCGGGTATAACTCAAATAAAAAAAGGGACCAGCCCCTAACGCTGATCCCTAACTTACACATGAATCTACCTTACTGTTTTATAATTCGTTCTGTTTGTTTATCATTTTCATTTAATAACTGAATAACATATAAACCAGCCGGTTTATTGTAAATATTTATTTTATTTATTCCTTTTGTTCCGCTTCCGGTTGCAATTGTTCTGCCATTCAGATCTGATAACCGATACTGGTAATTCTCTGCAGCATTCACGGTGATTTCATCCTGTACAAATGTGGATACCGTAAATAAATTCTCAGGTTTTCCTGCAGCCCTTAATGAAATAATATTTGAATATGCTGTCTGGTCAATAACCGAAATCACTTTGAGCCTGTAATAAAGAGTGCTGTTATTATAAGGTACATAAGTGAAAGACTTTACAGATTCATTAAACGCTGATAATGGTTTAAATATTATGCCATCGGAAGAAACTTCCAGTATTTGTTTTTTGATTGGTTCATCGGCAATGATATTCCAGTTCAATGTATGTTTATCTTTTACGGTATTTCCATACAGGCTGACATCATGGATCGGCAATGGGCCATTGAAACCGGTAAGTGTATAAGAGCCCAGGCTTCCATAGTTACTGGTATTGGAATTACCGGCGCCATCAACAACGAAATAGTAAGTGCCTGCATTTAGAACTGTATCAATTGTGATACTCATTGCAGTTGCAGGGTCATACGTATTTATCAAAGTTGTTCCGTTGTATAAAAAAAGTTTTGTATCCAGGTTTGCAGCAATATAATTTCCGCCTATGTTGAATGGGATTACATCCAGGTGAAAATTTGAAGATTGCAGGAGGTTGTATTTAAAAGCATCCTTGTCGTTACTGGTGGTTATGATCCCATCAATATTAAAGGAGTTGCCGCCAAGTGAATAAGTTCCGGCCGTTAATGTTTCTGAATAATCATCCGGCCTGTAAGTAAATCCGTTTTGTGAAGTTATAATGGTTAAGTTATCCTGTGTATTTGAGCAGCCGTATGGCGTTGGGCCGTCATTCCAGCCTGTCATATTCCTGTAATAGCTGTTACCCATAATAGGTGCCCATCCTACCTGTCCGGAACCTGCACCCAGGCAATATGTTTCTGTAAGATTACAATTTGAATCATAGGTTGACTGGTGAGATAACCCTACAGTATGGCCGCTTTCATGTGAGCAGCATTCTGCAATATACTTGGGGTTGTTTGGACCCAGCCTGTCGGAAAAAACAAAACCGGGTGTATCATCTCCCCATGTAAAGGAACCAACATATGAAATACCCCCAACACCGGGGGCCCAGCTGCTTGTTGGTGTTATTATGATCCTGATTCTCCTGTTTAAGGGAGCATCTAAAAATTTTGTTGAATCGGTAGTGATGTTAATATTGAACGGGCGGAAATCTTCAGAAACCCTGTTAAAGATCTCTGTGATCTGCGGGTCTGTCAATCCACTTGCTGCACAGAATATGTTTGCTCCGCTGTTCCATCCCGAACTGGTTACTTTATGACCGTCGAAATCTAAGAAAATTGTTGATGCAGCAGCAGGGAAACTGCTGAGCTTGGGCAGGCTATATGCACTAACTGATATTAATAATGTAAATAATAATAATGCCAGGTGAGTATAGTTTTTCATTTTATTTGGATTTTACCGGCAGACCGGTTTGTTTTTTGGATTTTATCGCTGTATGTTATTTTTTACAGGTTGCAATCCTGTAATACTTTTTCAGCATCAAATTTTTCAAATTTATAATCACCTGCCATGTCTTTTTTAATTTGATAGCCATCCGATGCAGTTGAATTCATGATACGTCCAACATATGAAACGCTGTTGTCAAAATTTATTTGTTTTGATAAATGAAAAATGGTTTTGTCTGAAAGGTCTGATTGAATCGTCATGCTTTGCAGGTTACTGTATTTTACAGCATTGCTGATAACAGTTCCTGAAAATTTAAAATCATCTGAAAAAGTAAGAATGATATGTTG
>JAYSWW010000159.1:0-1953 GCA_043717805.1 Ferruginibacter sp. | reverse complement strand
CAGGTACTGCTCAATATTCCATAATGCCGGATTCTGACATATCCTTTGGGAAGGATATGTATGGAAAACCTGCGGATGAACTCCATGTTGTCCAGTGTCAAATCGTATTTCTGTCCACCTTTTTTGTAATCTTTACCTGTAAATGTAATAGTGTTTTCAGCAATGTATAGATTAAGATGATTGCTGATAGCGATCTAGTTGGTATAACGCGTATACTCCAGCGCATCGCTGGAATAAACATTTTACAAGAACAACCGATAATAAAAACAGGAAAAGCCTGTAAAGAAAAACTGGAAACAGATATGCAAAGAGAAACTCAACTTTAATCCGGATTTGTGTCCTTGCTGCTAAAAAGGAAGAATGCGTATAAAAGAATTTATGGAGAAACCTTTGCGCGGCCCACCTGCAATTACGGCCTGGGATAATTTACTACTTACAATTTAAAACACTTGCCATGCGAGCTGAAAATAGTATGATAAAACAGAGAGTAAACTATAAAAATATCGAATAAGACATCCTTTTTCAATGAAAAACACTGCTCAAGGAAGGCTTTTTTTCATTATTATTGTGAAGAGAAGAAATTAATAAAACCACTTCCATTTAACAAACCATAAAAACAGTATTTAATACCCATAATGAAGCCCTCACACTCGCCGGGGTTTCGTGCAACGACGACTTCATGTTCGGTCGAAATGACCACATGAAGTCTTAAATGTTATGCCTCATTGTAAAAAGACCGACAACTGATAATGAAATTTTGGCCATACATATACGAACCAGACAAAAGCATTGTGGTTTATCGACAGACCGAAAAATATTTTGAGGACAACCCCGAAATTAAAAAACGTGTTGAAGAATTAGGATGGATTTATCAAACAGTTGGGATGATAATACCCCAAAATCTTGAGAACCTTTGGTCTGGTCATTATTTCCCATTTATTGACTCTTGGGAGGAACTTCAAGTTTCATTCAATCAAATATGCTTCGGACTTTACAAACAAGCTTTTGTTTCTCTTAGAAGTGGCTTAGAGTTAGGAATGTTATCTGTTTATTTCAACATAAATGACGATGGACATAATGCTGTAAAAGAATGGTTACTATCTAAAGACGTAAAAGAAGCAGACACACCATATGCAAAGACCATTTGGAAAATTCTAAAACAAAATGACAATATTCGATTATTTAACGAAAAATACGATTTAGAAACAGTCCATAAAAATCTTGGTTATCTTAACAATTATGTTCACACTAAAGGGTCAAAACATTCAAATAGGATGGGATTGCTCAAAAGTAATTCACAGACATTTGAACCTAAATTAATTTTGAAATGGCTGGACACTTATGCTGAAATTATTTCTTTAGTTAGCACTCTACATTTATTAAAATATCCGATTTCTGTAATTCGGTTTGACTACAATAAAAAATTCGGAATAGACATTCCAAGTTTTGGAAACCTGGAGGAATAAAACATTGACAAAATAGCGACCATTTTACCAGAAAATTATTTAGCAGACATAGAAGCAATAGCACAGGCTGACAATTCAACACAGGAAACAATTAGGGAAATAAGTGCATTTCCTGATATGACAGAAGAACAAGTTGAAGAGCAAATCATCGATTTGGAAAAAATGTCAATAGAAAATGGAGAAGGTTTTACAAAGTGGTTGGAAAATCAAGAAAAGTTTTTGAAATCATTAGGACAAGACGCATTTGACGACAAAATGAAAAGCAGAATTGCAATGTTAAGACAATGGGCAGAAGAAAATGGTTTTATGGAATCTAAAGCAAAAAGGTTGGGTTGGGACATTTAATATTTATACTTGACAGACAGCGAAGTGAAAGAAAAACAACGAAGGCATAACATATAAGGATTAAACGCAGCTTTGTTTTTCGCAAAGGTGCGTTTTAATCCTGTGTTGAACTGATGCGACGGTAGCCCCCACTAAGGTGGGA
>JAYSWW010000158.1:0-5032 GCA_043717805.1 Ferruginibacter sp. | reverse complement strand
TATTTCGTTTACGAAGATCAAGCAATGTTTTATAGAACTTAGCCCGCTTAAATTCCTTAAAGACCATCGCATCTTTTTCAAAGAATTCCAACGCCCTTAATATGGGTTCTTCCTGGCCCCCATAAATCAATGGAACAGATCCTGCCATCGTTTGTGAGAATACAGCAAAGGGTGAATGCACAGGCCCGGGAAAGGTTCCAAAATCTGCATGGTTCCAGCTGTTTTCATCGTGATTGCTGGTAAAATACATTTCGATCGCATTCTTAGGGTATGCCTTATCATATTTCTGTTTTATGCTATCAAGGCCAAAAGCAGGTCTTTCTCCTTTTGCTATTTTTTCCATCATGTGAAACATATCCCAGGGATAAGTTGCATCAAAACCACTGGAGTACAGGTAGGGCTTATCACCTTCTGCAAGCATAAAAAGGTCCTTTTTTATTTTCTTCAGTTGCCCGATACAGTTAGTCCAGAAAACAGCTGGAACATTCCATGCAACATCGCACCTGAATCCATCAATACCGGTTTTTAATAACCAATATTTCATAGATGCTATCATACTATCCTGCATGATCGTATTTTTAAAATCCAACTGGCGGGTATCTGTCCAATCGAATGGGATGGCCGGTTTTCCACTGCTGTCTTTTACAAAAAAATAAGGGTAGCCTGTAACCCACCGGTGATCTGCCCCGGTATGGTTTGGAACCCAATCAATGATCACTTTCATTCCCTTGCTGTGAATCTTTTTTACCAGGTTTTTCCAATCACTCATTGTACCAAATTCAGGATTAACAGCCGTATAATCTGCAACCGCATAATAACTTCCCATAATTCCTTTACGATCCAGTTTACTGATAGGATTGATCGGCATGAACCAGATTGTTTGAATACCCATTGCTTTTATACGGTTGAGGTGATTTGCAAAAGCATTGAATGTTCCTTCTGCCGTAAACTGCCGCACATTCACTTCATAGATATTTCCCTGCATGATCCAGGCGGGATGGTTTTGGCTGAAAGCAGTTAATGTTGCAGACAGGAAAAATGCAGACAGGAAGAATATTATTTTCATGTATATAATTTAAAATGATGCTGGATACTTGATTCTGGATATTGGATATTGAATTGGGCATCACTATGATATCCGGCATTAGGTATCCAGTATCTTTTTATACCGGCTTTAATATAACACAACCTCTTCCGTATCCCACTCCACTTTTACTTTTTGTGAAATAACCGTATCGATCGCTTTACCTAAATAATCCGGTTGAATGGGTAGTTCGCGGTTGAATCTTCTGTCAACCAATACACAAAGTTCAACTTTTTGCGGTCGTCCAAAATCCTGTAAAGCATCCAATGCAGCACGGATCGTTCTCCCGGTGTACAATACATCGTCGATCAGTATCAATTTTTTACCTTCAATTGAAAAGGGAATATCAGTTTTGTTTGCAACATGTAATTCATCCCGGATATCATCGCGGTAAAAAGTTATATCCAAAATTCCGTATTGAATTTTTTCATCGGGGCAAAGTAACCTGATTTGATCCAATATTTTTTGGCTGAATTTGGTCCCGCGTGGCTGAATTCCAATAAAAACTACATCATTCAGATCTTCAAAATTTTCAACCAATTGCTGGGCGAGCCGCTTGATGGTTAAGTTTAGCTGTTGTGTCGAAAATAAAATTTGCATACAGGAAATTGAGTTCAAAGATAGAAGTTTATTGGTTCATTGGTTTGCAGGAAAAGCAAATAAAAAAAGCCCCTTTTGGGGGCTGTGTATAGTTCAGAAGGGTTAATAAATTTATTTACCGCCTTTCAGTTCATCCTGTAATTTACTCAATGCATCCCAATCTCCCGATGCGGCAAGCTTAGCCTGCTTTGGCCAGGTGGCGGGATCGTGGATATTGAATTTACTGCCTGCAGTATCCAGTATCAACTGTAATTTTTTGATAGAACATTTAGAAAGGTCCTTATAGTTATTGATCTTTTCTTTATTCAATAAAGCAGCGATCTTTTTACCAATACCTTCAATTTTTGTAAGGTCCTCCACCAGTACTGGTGCTTTTTCAACTTTTACAGTTTTGGGTTTTGCAGCAGTTGCTTTTCTAACTGGAACTGGAACTGTGAGCACACAATTTTCAACAGTGGTTCCAAATACATCTGAAAACTTTTTTGTATTGTGATCGTTTACCCATCTTCCGTCATTTAAAAGATACCGGTATTCGTATGTTTTTCCTGCAGTTAAAACAAGTTCGGCTTTCATGGAACCGTCTTCCTGCCTTTGTAATTGAATTCCTTCTTCAATATTCCAGTTGTTAAATTCTCCCAATAAAACACCTTCAGATGCATTTGCTACCAATTCGGATGGAAGTGAAAAAAATATTTTTTTAGTCATATTCTGTGTTGCTTTTAATAAATTTTAAAATGTATATCGCCTTTTAATACTGCAAAATTAAAAAATGTAACCCGATGCATTATACACATACTATTCACAGAAGTATTGTGGCCATTTTATATAAGAATCAATATTTAAGGTTTTAAATCCTATAATCAGGAGAATCCGAATTCAACCATTGTATTATTTCTCGCCCATAAACGGATATTTGAAATCTGTTGGGGAATAAAAAGTTTCCTTGATCGTACGGGCACTTAACCAGCGATATAAATTCAATATTGAACCAGCCTTGTCATTGGTACCACTGCCCCTTGCACCACCGAATGGCTGTTGGCCCACAACTGCTCCCGTTGGTTTGTCATTGATATAAAAATTACCTGCGCTGTTGCGCAATTTATTGGTGGCCAATTCAATTGCAAAACGATCCTGTGCAATTACAGCACCTGTCAATGCATAAGGAGATGTATTGTCGACCAGCTTCAGTGTTTCTTCATATTTATTTTCATCATAAATATATACCGTAAGCACCGGACCGAATAATTCTTCGCACATGGTTACATATTGCGGATCCATGGCTTCAATGATCGTTGGCTCAATAAAGAAACCATCCGTTTTATCACACTTGCCTCCTACCCAAATTTTAGCATTGCTGTCCCTTTTCCGTGCACCCTTGATATAACTTTCCAGTTTATTGAAGCTTTTTTCATCAATGACAGCATTTACAAAATTGGTAAAATCCTCTACAGTTCCCATCTTCATTGTCTTAACCGCTTCCACCAATTTCTTTTTAACTTCTGTTGCGATATTTGAAGGAATATAAGCACGGGATGCTGCAGAACATTTCTGGCCCTGGTATTCAAATGCACCACGTGCAAGGGCTGTTACAACCACATCGGGATTTGCTGATCTGTGAGCGATCACAAAATCTTTTCCACCGGTTTCTCCAACGATGCGGGGATATGACCTGTACATGCCCATATTTTTACCAATCGTTTCCCACATCTTATTAAAAACCCCTGTACTACCGGTAAAGTGTATGCCGGCAAAATCAGGATGATTGAATACCACTTCACCGATCGTAGGTCCGTCAATGAAAACCAAATTGATAACACCATCAGGCAATCCTGCTTCTTTTAAGATACGCATGAACATCTGGGCGCTGTAAACCTGTGTATTTGCACATTTCCATACAACCACATTGCCGCACATAGCCGCCGAAGCAGGCAGGTTTCCGCCAATGGCAGTAAAATTAAATGGAGTCAATGCAAATACAAATCCTTCAAGCGGACGGTATTCCATCCTGTTATTCATGCCGGCACCACTGATCGGTTGCTGGCGGTATATATCGCTGAGAAAATGAACATTGAAACGAAGAAAGTCGATCAGTTCGCATGCAGCATCAATTTCTGCCTGGAATGCATTCTTGCTTTGCCCAAGCATGGTAGTACCGTTGATGTATGGACGATATTTACCGGCCAGGAGATCTGCAGCCTTTAAAAAAATATTGGCACGGTTCTCCCAACTCATATTGGCCCACTTGTCTTTTACTTTCAATGCTGCATTGATGGCTTTTGTAACATGTTTTGCTTCACCAACATGGAACTGGCCCAGTAAATGTTTACGCTCATGCGGGGGACGCAATTCCATTGTTTTTCCAGTACGCACTTCTTCTCCGCCGATATACATTGGTACATCGATCTTCGTTGCTTTTAGTTCTTTCAGTGCTGCTTTCAAAGCTGCTTTTTCGGGACTGCCGGGAGCGTAACTTAACACTGGTTCATTTACTGGCATTGGGTAATAAAAATCTCCGTATTGCATAAATAAAATTTGATTGTATTATAAATATTAATTCAGTTCATTGATCTGCATTGTTGAAAAAAGGAAACCGGTTGATTTGAAGATTTGGAAATTTGAATATTAAAATAAAAAATTCAAATCATTAATTGGAATCCATGTCAAAATATTATTCTCCAACCTTCACTGGTTCCCCATATTCAAATCTTCAAATCTTCAAATCATTAAGCATTTTCCTTTTCACTCATCAGGTAAGCCTTGATAAAACCATCCAGATCACCATCCATAACAGGACCAATATTACCGACTTCATAATCTGTCCGGTGGTCCTTTATCATTTTATAAGGATGGAAAACATAAGAGCGGATCTGGCTCCCCCACTCTATTTTTTTCTTTTTACTGTTGGCCGCATCTTTTATTTCATTGCGCCTTTGCAATTCAATCTCATATAGCCTGCTTTTGAGCATTTGCATGGCCAGTTCCCGATTGCCCAATTGGCTCCTGTCTTGCTGGCAAACAACCACAATGCCTGTAGGAATATGCGTTAATTGTACCTTAGTTTCAACTTTATTTACATTTTGACCGCCGGCTCCGCCACTTCGGGATGTTTCCATTTTTACATCGGCTGGATTTATTTCTATATTAATGGTATCATCAACCAACGGATAAACATTCACAGAAACAAAAGAAGTATGTCTTCTTGCATTGCTGTCAAACGGAGAGATTCGTACCAACCGGTGAACGCCGCTTTCTGATTTTAAAAATCCGTATGCAAAAGCGCCCTCAAATTTATACGTACATGTTTTGATGCCTGCACCATCGCCCCATTGCCAGTCCATTTCAGTTACT
>JAYSWW010000157.1:0-5033 GCA_043717805.1 Ferruginibacter sp. | reverse complement strand
AACCTGCAGCAGATGGTGTAGGGTTAATTGTAACAATAACAGAAGTAGATCCCGTACAGCCATTACCTGAAGTTCCCGTCACAGTATATGTGGTTGTTGAAACGGGAGTAAACGATACGCCATTGGAAATTCCTCCGGTCCAGGTGTAGCTTGAAGCCCCTGTTCCACTTAAGTTTACGGATGTTCCTGAACAAACTGTTGTAAATGGAGAAATATTATATCCCACAACGGGTGGTTGGTTTACTGTTATTGTTACACTGCTTGTGTTTGTACATCCGTTAACAGATGTGCCTGTAACAACATAGTTCGTTGTTGAAGAAGGAGTGAACGATACACCATTTGTAATACTTCCTGTCCAGGTATATGTTGATGCGCCGCTTCCGCTTAGTGTTACCGCTGTTCCCGAACATACTGCCGTAGACGGATTAACAGAAAACCCTACGGTAGGTTGAAGGTTAACGGCAATGGAAACAGATTGCATGGAACCATTACTGCATGCATTAACGGGGGTTACAGTAATATCTCCCGATGTAGATCCAAATGTTATTTGTATGGATGCTGTGCCTTGCCCTGAATTAATTGCTGTTCCGGAAGGAACGGTCCATACATAGGATGTTGCACCCGAAACCGGACTTATAGAATAAGTAGAACTTTGCCCGCTGCAAACGGAAACAGAACCGGAAATCGAACCTGCAGGTAATGGTGGAGAACACACTTTAGAAACAAAAAAATCTGCTGATCCAACAGGCGTAATGTTAAAAACACCGGTTGCTGAAGTGTCGGGGTTAAAATCAACCGTTCCAACAAAATAGCCTGCATAGTATGCATTTCCTGAATTGTCTGCGGTAATGCCTGCCCCTGTTCCTTCATCTGTTCCTCCCAAACTGCTTGCCCAAACAAAATTTCCTGCGGAATTTAACTTGGAAATAAAAACGCTTTGGTTGGCTGCTGCTGTGAGATTAAATGTGTCTGTTGGTGCTGTGCCCGGATTAAAATCGGCTGTACCTATTAAAAATCCTGTTGTATAAATATTAGCAGAAGCATCAACAGCAATAGATGTTCCATGTAAATAAGCTGTTCCGCCCATAGATTTTGCAAAAATAAAATTGCCCGAAGAGTTGAGTTTCGAAACAAAAAGATCTTCTAATCCTGTAGATGTTATGTTGAATGTAGCACCACCTGTTGTATCTGGATTAAAGTCAACGGTTCCTGTGAAGTATCCTGTTGTATACACATTTGCTGAAGCATCCAATGTTATCGAAAGGGGATCGGCATAATCACTTCCCCCCATTGCTTTAACCCAGACAAAATTTCCGGATGATGAAAGTTTTAAAATAAAAACATTGTCTCCGTTGCCGGTTGAGGTAAGGTTATATATCACCCCTGCTGCTGTGTCAGGGTTGAAGTCTACTGTTCCAAAAAATGAACCTGTTGTATAAACGTTTCCGGAATTGTCTACGGCTATTGATCTACCAACATCATCGCCGGTAGAGCCAATATTTTTAGCCCATATAAAGCCACCGGATGAATTTAGTTTTGAAATAAATGCATCTCCACTACCCCGCGATGTCAGATTATAGGTTGCCGCCGCCGCTGTGTCCGGATTAAAGTCAACAGTGCCTGCAAAATAACCTGTTGTATAAACATTTCCGGAACCATCAGTAGCTATGGAGTAGCCGTCAGCGTAATCGTTTCCTCCAAAACTTTTTGCCCAGACAAAGCTGCCGGATGAATTTAGTTTTGAAACAAAAATATTTTCAGCAGGGCCCGCTGAAGTAATAAAAAATGTGTCTGCCGCTGCTGTATCAGGATCGAAATCGACTCTTCCTGAAAAATATCCTGTCGTATAAACGCTTCCCGACCCATCAACCGAAAGGGCATACCCGTCCGTGAAATCAATCCCGCCAAGATTTTTAGCCCAAATTAAACCTCCCGATGCATTCAGTTTTAAAATAAAAGCATTCGATCCATTGGGGTTTTGCGTTGTTAAATAAAATGTGTCTCCTGACGCAGTGCCTGGATCAAAGTCAACCTTTCCAAAAAAATACCCTGTAGTATATACATTTCCCGAGGCGTCAACAGCAACTGCCCGCCCCTGATCATAATCTGCTCCACCGGCACTTTTTGCCCATTGAAGACCTTGCGCAAAAGAGCTTATATTAAATACAATAAAAGTAAACAAGAGTATGGATTTTTTCATTGGGTTGAGTTTGTCTGGTTGTTAATTGTCTGAATTAAATCACGATTAAATAAATACAAAGTTAGTCTTTAAAATTATTTAATATAGTAATGGGCTTTGTTCTTTTGAAAATGAACTTGCTTAATTACACTAAAAATAAGACCACGACTCTTGTAAATTTATTAAAAATAGGTTTATGAGTCAAGTTAATAAAAAAAGTCTGCTTACAACCCCAAAAACCCTTTTATTAGGCTTTGGTTAACTGTTTTATATAGAATAAGCGCTTTAGTTGAATTAAAGAATGGTTAAACCCGCATTCGTTTTAATGAAAGATATTACTCTATGGGGTTTTTCTTTTATAATGGCTTACCAGGCATATGAAAACGATAACTTAAAGTCGCCATCCAGAAAACCATAATATTTCAATTCCTTTTCATTCCATGGAAAACGGTTAACGACCCAGTTACCATAGGAGAAGTTTACTTTAAAAGCCCTCCAGTCAAAATAACCAAAGCCGTAAGTATAGTCCGGATCCCATGCCACCAATTTATCCCTTTCCGGAAAATAGTACAAACCTCCTTCAACATATATATTGTTCCAGATTACATAACGGGTGGAAAGTCCCATTAATAATTTTCCGGAAGCAATTTTACCTTCACCGTAATTGTTGTTTAATTCATCCTGATAATTTATTGAATACTTTACAAAATATTTAACGCTCCAGGTTGTTGTATTATCAATCTTAAGAGAATTTATAAATTTACGTGATAGATTGTGTCCGTAGCTGACATAAAATCTTCCCTGTAATAAATGCTCGCGGAATTGTTTTGAAGTAGCTTTGTACTTATTCGGTGTATAATTTTCATAGCCATAGGAAAAAGTATTGGGTCTCCAGTTAAATCGTTCTAATATATAATAATAGTCCGATGTCCACGGTGGCAGGTTTTCTGCATCCTGAAACTGTTTGAAAAAAGTGGTTCGAAAATATACCTCCTCAAACAGATTAATCGTTAAGTGAACAAAACCCGCAAAACGAAACTCCCTTCTTAAAGCTCCGGTTTTCTTGTCATTATAACTGATCCTTCCGCCTGAAAAACCTACGTCACCAATAAATGTTCTTTCCGGAAACATTCTGTCTTTCCCCTTATGAAATATTCCTTTGGGTTCTTCCGGTGTGTATTTTATGGAATAATCTAAAGGATTAAATGCCAAAACGCTTTTGTTTGGTGCTAAACAAAAAAGAAGGAAAATAATTCCGCAAAGGTTTTTTTTATACTTAGCAATTGTTTGGATTGCCATATTGTCTTTTTTAAAATACTGTTTCATTTTTTATTAATTACATAGTTTGATTTGTGGTGTCTGCAGAATAATGAATTCCAACCAATCTTCCGTTCATTTTATAGTTTAAACATTCGAGAATTATTCCATTGGTGTTAACATTAATAGCTTTATTGGGCCGGCCACTTTTTTCATATTGTCCGGCATACCACCCGCTTCCGGGTTTATACAGTTTTTTAACTGCATTAAATAGTGTATCGCTGTAAGCATCACTAAAAAGAACATACCATCCAAATGCGGCTTTCGTGCTTAGTGTTTTAAAATCTGGCGCATCATCTCCTGCTTCACTGATGCACGCCCACTTCTTCCCTTCGTTTACAACAGTGTTGTATACAAAATACGGTATGGTGTCTATATGATCTTCCGTTACAGCAGTGACGTATCCCGTTTCTTTATATCTGTTTTTTTGTACATTGTATATTCTCCAGGCTAATTCTCTGGCATCATTATTCCAGCCATATTCAATTCCGTCAAGTATATACGGTTCGCTAACCGTAAAATTATACGTGGGTGTGGTTGCTGATTCGCGCGAATCGTAACCAATGTCAATTTTATTAAAATGTACGAAGCGGATAAAATCGGTATAACTCATTGCTTCCCACAAATCAAAGCCTGCTGTAGTTAATCCTTTAGCAGCATATTCTTCATATCCCAATCGTCCTTCTTGTATAAGCTTGGGTCTTTTATCCTTGCTGGTAAATGATATTCCCTGCATAAATCCATCGTTTAACATGTCATCCAGATTCCACCGGCTTATTACTTTTGTCATTTGTGGAGTAAATACGGGATAGTCTCTATATATTTTATTAACAAAAACAAAGAATCGTCCTATATCAATGGCTGTCCATCCCAAACCATCGGGCACCTCATTGTTTGAGTAATCTACCATTTTCAATGTAATTGCATTGTATACCTTATTCGGGAGTCTTCCATGAAATAATGGTATTTTAGACAGGCTGTTTAATTGTCGGCCGATAATATGATGGCATTCTGTACTGTCAATTATTCCAATTTCGTAAGCAGAAAGCACACCCATGGCCGCACTTGTAATATCCCACATCGTTATTGCAGGATATTTATCGGATGCGTTGATCAGCCCTGTGGAGTCATTGTAATTATTTTTAAAATATTGCCACGCTATCTTCGCCATATCAAATTCTTCTTTTGTTAAATATGTTTGTTTGCGAATGGGATAAAACTTGGATTTTGAAATCACCTCTCCCTTTGAAAAAATATTTTTATAAAAACCAAAATCTGTCGGCTTTGACTTCTCAACCCACAAGACAAAATAGGTTCCCGCAAGCAACGCTATTATGGAAATCAATGGTTTTAATAGAAAAGAGTATTTGTTTTTCATGCCTTATTGTACTTGCTCTGGTTTGGTTAATGTTCTCGTTTTTACAAAAAATCGCCTTAAGTTACGAATCGGCAATTCTATAAATTTAAATGAGAACAAGGCTAAAGAAATTGACAAAATATTAACAATTCCAAAATATATCCAGAAGTTCTTTAACTC
>JAYSWW010000156.1:0-1962 GCA_043717805.1 Ferruginibacter sp. | reverse complement strand
TTTTGAATGATGATCCTTTTTTTGGTTCCCTGATAGATAACCTGCATGTTACCGCAAGCATGCAGAAATCCGGAATCGGTAAGATGTTGATTAATGATTGCATAAATCAAATCTGCGACAAAGCCCATACTAAAAAAATGTATTTGTGGGTTTATGAAGCGAACAACAATGCAAGAATTGTTTATGAACGGCTGGGTGGAAAACTTTTTGAAACAGTTGAAAAGAAAAATGAAGACGGCCATATCCAGAACATATGCCGTATTACCTGGGAAGATGTAAGCTTGCTTTCGACACGTGTTTAAACCAACCCTTAATTTGAACTCACAAACCAGGTAAATAAAATTCATTCAATAACATAATTGTATATATATGAGTGAGTCATTTGAAACCTCGAAAAATTCAGGTAAGCATTTTCTTCTTGCCAAATTTGTGGGAGAATGGGATGGAGTAGCCTGGACATGGTTTGAACCTGATAAGATTGTTGATGAATCTCCCGGTCAGGGAATCATGCGACTTATGCTTGGTAGAAAGTTTATTATGCATGAATACAAGGGAAGTTTTGGCGGTAAACCCCTGGAAGGCGTCGCAATTTTGGGTACCACCTTGAATTAGAAAAATTTCAGAGTGCGTAGGTTGATAGTTTTCACACAGGTACGTCCATTATATTTTCAGAAGGAAATAAAGGAGCAGAAGGCACTGCCGTACTGGGCAGTTATGCCTATGTAACGCCCGAAACGGAGCAACAATGGGGATGGCGCACAGAATTTGAATTAAAAAATAACGATCAGCTAATAATTACCGCTTACAATATTTCACCCGAAGGGGAAGAAGCCAAAGCCACGGAAACGATTTATAAAAAAGTTAAGTAACTGGTAGAGATGGAAGGTAACCAATAATCAGAAGCTGGCGAAATGATAGCCCGAACAATTTACGGTATTCTCTAAATTATGCTACCAGGGAGAATTTGAAGCCACCCCGAATCAATTTGAAATCTTACCTTGTATAGACAGTCCTTTTTGAGCGATTGGTAAATGAATCAAACCCTACTCATTCAACAGGCATTCACGAAGACCTGATCGTTTGATCTGTGGCTGCCGTTCATTTCATAAACTGTTCGTTGTGGCAGGAATCATTCATTTCGAAACATTCTTATTGACTGGTATATTATTAAATTTAACACCAGGAAATGACAGTATATTCATTTTAACCAAAAGCATAGGCCAGGGAAAAAAAGCCGGTATCATTTCAGCATTGGGAATTGCTTCCGGTTGTTTTGTACATACTCTCCTGGCGGCACTTGGCCTTTCTTTGATTATCGCAAAATCGCTGGTTCTTTTCCAGGTTATCAAATATGCCGGTGGCGCTTACCTTATTTTCCTGGGGTTAAAAATGTTCTTTGATAAATCACTCTTTGCCCATACTGACATTTCAATTGACAAATCGGTTAATTATCCGAGAATTTACCTGGAAGCCATCCTTACTAATTTATTGAACCCTAAAGTTGCTTTGTTTTTTATTGCTTTCCTTCCACAGTTTATTGAGCCCACGGCACATAATACGGTGGTGCCTTTCTTACTATTGGGTATTACTTTTATTACGACCGGAACCATCTGGTGTTTGATGTTGGCCATCTTTGCTTCAGCCATAGTTTCTCGGGTAAAGCACCATACAAAAGTGTTGCCCATCATAAACAAATTCTGTGGACTTACCTTAATTGCATTGGGAATAAAAGTAGCCCTAACGAATCAAAAATCATGAAAGCTTATTCCATCGCCATACTGGTATTCGGAGAAATCAATTCTGGCAGAAATGCATTGATCGAAGATAAATACAAGGGCCTTACCCTGGCTTTTAGTGAAAAAGGATTCCGGGTAGATTCGGTAATTTATAATGACCTGCTGGCAGAGCAACTTGCAAAGGAACTGATCCACTACCAGGCAATCCTGGTTTGGGTGAATCCTA
>JAYSWW010000155.1:0-1962 GCA_043717805.1 Ferruginibacter sp. | reverse complement strand
CTTTTGTGATGCCCGATGGAAAGAGTATTCTTTTTTCAAGCGACCGCAACGGTGGATTTGGAGGCTTTGACATCTGGATGGCAACTTTAGATGCAAATGGAAATACAGGCGCTCCTGTTAATATGGGCAGTAAGATCAATACTGAATTTGATGAACAGGCTCCAAGTTACCATGCCGCATCCAATACATTCGTTTTCAGCAGCAACGGAAGAGTAGGAATGGGCGGTTATGATTTCTTTTATTGTAAAGGTTCGCTCGAAAATTTATCGGAGCCAAGGAATTTTGGTTACCCCGTAAATTCAGCAAAAGATGACCTTTATTTTACCAGCAAGGGGCCGGCACGTAATATTCTGGAAGATGTCATCCTAAGCTCCGACAGGGAAGCGGCCTGTTGCCTGGAATTATTTTCCCTTACCAGGTTAAAACCACTGAAACAAATATCAGGGCTTGTACTTGCCTGTAATGACAACCAGCCAATGGCCAATGTAAAGGTTGTTGTGTTGGATACCATCAGCAACAAAGTGATCACCGAAACAACAACAGATGCTTCAGGAAAGTATTCTTTTACTATTGAAGAATTTTTACCATTAAAAGCATTGGCCAGCGACAGTGGTTATTTTAACAACAGCGTAAAATTCACTGGCCCCGATGATGTTGAAGAAGAAAAATTCATAAGTCCTGATCTGTGTCTAACACTTATACCAAAACCGGATGAAGGGGTGAAAGTTGATAATGTATATTACGATTTCAATAAAGCATCACTTCAAAAAAATTCATTTGCTGCACTGGATAAGCTGGTTATTTTGCTCAATGAAAATCCGGCTTTGCAGATTGAATTGAATTCACATACAGATAGTAAAGGAGAAGATGCATACAACCAAAGGTTATCTGAGGCAAGAGCAAAAACGGTTGTTAAATACCTTATCAGCAAAGGCATAAATAAAACCAGGCTGGTGGCCAAAGGATATGGAGAGACAGTACCTGTTGCAGATAACAACAATCCGGACGGTACAGATAATCCTGAAGGAAGGCAGCAAAACCGACGTACGGAATTTAAAGTATTGAAAAATTAATCTTGCGCTGGAAAGAGAAACACCGTATGAAAAAGCTTTTTGTTTATACTGCCTTTGTTATGATTGGAACTACCGCATTGGCACAACAAAAGCCTCATTACACACAGTATGTTCTAAACCAATATATAGTAAACCCTGCAATTACAGGCATTGAAAACTATATAGACATTAAGGCCAGTCACCGGATGCAATGGGTTGGCTTGCTGGATGCGCCTGTAACCACATACCTTACTATCCACGGACCAATAGGTAAAAAAGACCTGAAGACAACAGCTACATCTTTTAAAGTTGCAGGCCAGAACCCAAGAGGGCGCAGTTACTGGGATGAGTATACGGTTTCCGAACCGCACCATGGACTGGGTTTACAGGTTATCAATGACCGTACAGGACCTCTGAACAGCTTTTCCGGATTGATCACATATGCCTATCACATTGGTTTAACAACACGTACCAGCCTTTCTGCAGGTATCGGTGCAGGTATTTCCAATTTTAGTATCAATGCGGATAAATTACAGTTTTATAATAATACGGTTGATCCGGCTGTTTATAACAGTGGCCTGATCAACAGGATAAAGTTTGATATGAATGCAGGGCTTTACCTCTATTCCGCAGATTATTTTATTGGCATTTCAGCACAACAGGTTGTTCCCTCACAAATTGATTACTCGAATAATGTTATTAAAAAAACAGAAGGAAAGCGGGTGCCTCACTTTTTTGGAACAGCCGGCTATCGATTCCTGTTAAATGATGATATTAATTTTATTCCATCCCTGATGGTTAAATACATACAGCCACTGCCGGTACAGGTAGAGGTTAATGCCAAGTTTCAATACCAGGACCTTGTCTGGATCGGAGGTGGTTACCGTTATAAAGATGGCATTACTGCGAT
>JAYSWW010000154.1:0-1962 GCA_043717805.1 Ferruginibacter sp. | reverse complement strand
AAAGCTCAGTGAGGTTATTGCTACCTATCAACAGATCATATTAATGCAAGACACTTTACTTATTACTTTTTCTTCATTAAATAATAGTTTCAAAGGGAAATTCTATAGGAATTTGGGGGGCATTATAGGGTATCCAGACTTTATTTATACAGATGCAACTATTCAACAATTAAAAAACTCAGGAGGGTTCAGAATTTTAAGAAACCGAAAAGACATTGATAGTATCATGGTTTATGATGAAATAGTTAAAAAAGCATTGATAGTTGAAGCAGTTTTAAATAGGAGTTCTTCTATGCTGATAGATTTCACTACCGAAACATTTAACTTCCAAAACTTACTTGAACAAACGAAACAAGGAAAATTATTAGAAAAAATAGAAGCTGAAAATTTTGACTTCTTATTGACACACGATAAGAATACATTAACTAAATATTACAACCATCTTTGGTTCTTCTGGCTTTTATGTAAACAAGTAATGAATGAAATGAAAGGAGTAAAAATCGGAGCAACAAGATTGATAAGCTATTTAGAGAGAGAATATGACTTGCAATAACTATTAAAGAGTCGGGTAGAGCAAGGGCTACAAATGAAGTAGCCCTCACCCTTTCACAGAACCGTACGTGAGTCTCTCAACTCATACGGCTATTACAGGTAAAAGTGATCTAAGGTGTATAGCCATTCTGCCAGTGCGCAAACCGGTTCGGAAAGTTTTTGTAATCCTCTCTTAATTTTTCCCGTGCCTTGTGCATACTCCTCCGGTACCGTTTGTATTTGTTGGTGTACCAACGCACCGACCGGTCATTCAATACCGAAAATACATCGTGTAACGCAGATGGACTAACGATTGTGTAATATAGATCCAGTTAATAAGTTTCGCTTCTTAAATATAATTAGACGGATTTGTGAATTCTTACACTACTCCTTTTTGCTTTTAATAGGTTTGCTTAAGCGGATACTGTTATACATGTCATACATTATCTGCATATGTGGTGCTGTCAGCACAGCCAATCCTAAAAAAATATACCCAGCCATAGCATGACTGCTAATAAACATAAAACCTGTTAACCCAAACAGCCCAATCCCTCCAATGCCAGTGTACTGTACAGCAATATTTGTTTGGTGATGATATACTCGGAATACCCGTTATTATTCTTTAAATAGAAAACAATATTATTGAGTGATAAAACGGAATGCCATACAACAAGATAGAGTGAAAACCCTATCAACATAGGCAGGTTGAAAATAATAAAGAGAATGACAGCAAAGCGAATAAGGAACGTCATTATTGCCGGTGTGTCGGAAGTTGCGATTAATGAAAGTGGTGCGGGTGGATTTAATGCCGCCTATGCCGAAGGTTTTACCGCGGGCCGGTATATTAGCGAAACCGATTTATTTCATCTTAGTTAAATAAAGAAAAATTAACCGATTCGCAACCCTAGGCTTGCGAAAGCAGGAGCAGTCTGAATCCAGGTTTAAGCTATTGATTTTTCCGCAGGATGCTGCGAACATCCTGCCTAGCCTACCGGGCATTCTGCCGCCAGCATGCTTAGTTTTGTGCAAACCATAAAATCCATAATTATCGGGAATTATATATAAATTTAGCACTGCCGGAGGCAGCCTGCCATGTATGCAGTGGGATTCTATTTCCCTCCATTCGGCGATACCTGCTCGCTAACGGCAGACCTATAGCGAACAATACGAACAATTGGCCGATGCAGGAAACGACAATATTAACAATAAACTAAACAAACAAAATGAGTCACTCAAACAATTCTTCCACAATTCTGGTAGCTGGTGCTACTGGCTTTTTAGGCGGTGAAATTTGCCGTCAATTAATAGCAAAAAATAAGCATGTCAAAGGTTTGGTGCGTGCCACATCTGATACAAATAAAGTAGCTCAATTAATAGAATTAGGTGTTGAAACAATTGAAGGTGATTTGAAAAATAAAGACTCATTAAAAA
>JAYSWW010000153.1:0-5060 GCA_043717805.1 Ferruginibacter sp. | reverse complement strand
ACGGCACTAACCATGGCGACGAATTAGAGGCACTGATGCCATTGTTTGAATTACAAAGGTCATTGTCGCATATTCCCAAAGCAAATGAATTGCTGATTGAACACATTGAGACCAAAGACGGTTTTCATTTATTTGTTTATCCATTTGAAGGAAGGCAGGTTCATGAAGCGATGGCATCCCTCCTCGCCTTCCGTATCAGCAAAACCATTCCGATTAGTTTCTCAGTTGCCATGAATGATTACGGGTTTGAATTACTCAGCGACCAGCCCATTCCGCTAGACGACAGCAATGTATATGAATTATTTACGGAGGAGAACCTGTACAGCGATATACAACAGGCCGTAAATGCTTCCGAAATGGCCAGGAGGAAATTCAGGGACATTGCTGTTATCGGCGGGCTGATCTTCCAGGGCATGCCCGGCGAAGTTGTCAAACAACGTCACCTGCAGTCATCCGCTTCCCTCCTCTTCAATGTTTTTTCGGAATACGAACCGGGCAACCTGTTGCTGCGGCAGGCATACCATGAAGTGATGGAACAACAGATGGAAGAAACCAGGTTAAGGAATATGTTACAACGGATTCAGCAAGGGAAAATCATTATCAGCTACCCTGCACAGTTGACCCCCTTTTGTTTTCCGGTAAAAGTGGATAGCATGCGGAATGATATCTCGTCTGAAAAACTGGAGGACAGGGTGAGGAAGTTGTTGGTTTGAGGGTTTGGGGTTTGAGGTTTGAGGGTTTGAGGTTTGAGGTTTAAGGTTTGAGGTTTGAGGTTTGAGTCCCCAAATTCTCGAAAAGAGTCCCGAGCACTTTGGACGAACACCAAACCTCAAACTTCAAACTGTTCAATATACCAGGTGCTTCCTGTTTACGGTATATAATATTATAAACACAACAGGGAACAAGGCAGCCAATAAACCAAAACCGCTGAAGGCTGTCATGCCGATAAAAAGAATGGTTGTGGCAAAAGGCAATAATTCACCGATTAGCCAGAATATAAATCCCTGTTTTTTTTGTTTGCGCATTTCCAGTGCACCGTATAAACACAAGGCAGAAGCAACCAGTCCCAATATCAGGATGGGAAGTTTGTTCTCCAGCATTTTGCGGTACATTTCCAGGGAATCGGGATTCATCATTCCCTTTGCCCATTTCGGTGCTTCATCCAGTTTTCCGCTTTCAATGGTCTCCCGCATGGTTTCATAGGTTTTTTTGGCTGTCATAAAAGAATACACCGACATGATCAACCCAAGTGCAGATCCAATAATGGTAAGAATGGTCAACACATTTAAGGAAGATGGCAATGCGGGTTTACCGAATTCATTCAAAGAATCCTTTGTAATTGTTTCCTGACTCATAGTAGTTAAATTTTAATCCAAATTAAGCATATTAAAAATAGAAACAAAACTTAAACTGTAGCTTAAGCTTTGTTTAGAAAAGTATAGATCGTTTAGAGAAGTTTAGTATTTTAAATTATACCAAAATCAATGAGCCGGGGTTCAAATCTAAACCTGATAAATGATCTAAACATGCATTGCAGGCAGCCCCCAAAAAAATATTAGTTTTGTACCAATGAGTACTTTTATCAATTTCAACCTTTTCAACAATCATTTTTTACTCACGGCAGCACGGACCATTTTCTGGGAGGAAGAAAAGACACTGATCATCTCCGACCTGCACCTGGGCAAAGCCGGGCATTTCAGGAAGAATGGCATCGGAATCCCGCAAACGATCTTTAAAGAAGATATGCAGCGCCTGGTTTCGCAATTACAATATTTCAAACCTGTAAAACTGCTGGTTGTAGGCGACCTGTTTCACAGCAGCGACAATAAAGAACATGAGATGTTTTTAAAATGGAGGAATGACCTGCCCGGTATTTCCATTCAACTGGTGAAAGGCAATCACGATATCCTGGAAACGGGCTGGTACCAACGGGCAGGGATAGATGTACATACGGGCACGCTTACGATCCGTGAATTTGTGTTTACCCATGATATAAATGACCTGCAGGAAACCGGCCCTCGTTATTGTTTCAGCGGGCATATTCACCCGGGGATAAAAATAACGGGCAGGGGAAAACAGTCGATGCAGTTGCCCTGTTTTTATTTTGGGAAAAAATATGCTGTGCTGCCTGCCTTTGGAAAATTTACTGGAACTCATCCTGTAAAACCGGTGAAAGGAGATTCTGTATTTGCCTTGGCGGATAATAAAATTATGCAGGTGCGGTAGAGGTTTGAAGTTTGAGGTTTGAAGTTTGAGGCTTGAAGTTTGTTTGCCCATCTTCGAACATCAAACTTCGAATATCAAACATTAAACTTTCCTGCGTTCCATTTCCTTTTTGATCAACCCCAGTTCCCTCCCTGTTTGCCCGGATACAGAGCTGTTTTCCTGGGCCCTGCGCATGAGGTATGGGATCACATCTTCAATAGGGCCGAAAGGCAGGTATTTACTAACACTGCAACCGGCATTTGCCAGGTTAAAAGTGATGTTGTCGCTCATCCCGAACAGTTGGGAAAAATGTACATGCGGGTGATCGTGTTTCAATCCTTTTTTATCCAAAAGCTGTGTAGTGTAAAGGTTGCTGTATTCATTGTGCGAAGCCACGATCAGGGAAACATTGTCCAGGTGTTCGATACAAAATTCCACGGCAGCATTGAAGTCATTGTCGCAGGCTTGCTTATCAGCATGTATAGGTGAGGGATATCCCATGTCGGAAGCACGTTTTCTTTCCTTATCCATGTAGGCGCCCCTTACCAGTTTTGTACCTAAAATAAAATTGCGTTCCATAGCGGCCTGGTAACTGTCTTTTAAAAATGCCAGCCTGTCGTGCCGGTACAATTGCAGGGTATTGAATACAGCGGGTTTTTCCTTGTTATAGGTATCCATCATTAAAATGGTGAGTGCATCAACGGGGTCCTGTATCCAGGTTTCTTCTGCATCCACCAATACCCCGATCTTTTTCCTGAAAGCGGTTTCACATATCCTTGATAAGCGGCCCACGACTCTTTTCCATTCTTCCTTTTCTGCTTGTGGCAACTCTTCTATCACTTTGTAATAACGCTTCATCAGCGTACCTTCACAGTTATGCATAGACGCATCCATACTTTCGAGTAAGCCAAGCCGCACAATACCGGTAACCTTTATACTCATATAAGGAATATTATGCTGGGTAGCGGCATAATTGATCACTTTGATGAATTCTTCTGTTGCCAGGTCGTAGCCAGCTTCCCCGTTCTTCCCTCCTTCCACGCCATAATCGAGGATAACCTGCACCTTGTATTTTCCAAGTTTATCGGCCACAGGTGCCGTTTGTTCAAGGGTTTCGCCCCCCACAAACTGCCCGAAAATTGTTTTACGTATGGCAAACCTGGTAAATGGAATGTGCATTTTAATGGCTATCGGTGTGACCTTGAGCCCGAAGTTTACAAAAAAGGGATTCCCCATCACAGAGAAAAGAAAATGAGCTTTTTTTAATTCCGGGGTTGTTTTATAAGCAAATGCGGATTCGGTATCATCAAAAGAAATCATATAAGTAATTTATTGGTATTCGAAATTGAGGAATTGGGAACGAACTGCCAAATTATAAATTTTGAAGTTCGATGTTTGAAGTTTGAGATTTAAAGTTCGATGTTTGATGTTTGATGTTCGATCCCCCAACTTAGATCTTTGAACTTCAAACTATGAAATTCAAACCTCAAACAGTCTGCCTTATCTTTGCGAAAATTTTGAAGTATGGAAAAGAAAGCAAATGAATCGCTGGTAGTGATGACAGAAATAGTTTTACCTAACGACACGAATACTTTTGGGAACCTGATGGGTGGCCGCCTGATGTACTGGATGGATATTGCAGCAGCCCTGGCTGCCATGAAACATTGTGCAGCCCCGGTAGTGACTGCTTCGGTAGATAATATTTCATTTGAAACCCCCATTAAGATCGGCAACGTTGTACATATTGAGGCAAAAGTTACAAGGGCTTTTAACAGCAGCATGGAAGTACACATGAAAGTCTGGGGTGAAGATGCCATTCAGCAATACAGGTACAAAAGCAATGAAGCATACTACACTTTTGTTGCGCTGGACCCTAACGGAAAGCCAAGGCCTGTAAATACTCTGTTGCCTGAAACTGAAGAAGAAATAAAATTATTTGAAGGAGCCCTGAGAAGAAGACAGATCCGGCTGATACTTGGCGGAAAAATGAAAGCAGAGGATGCCAGTGAATTAAAGGCTTTATTTGTTAAGTGATGCAATTGTTTGAAGTTTGGGGTTTGGGGTTTGAAGTTTCCGATTTAAAAATTGTTTAATCCTATATTTCTTATTAATTTTATATCATCATCTGATTTATATTGTCTAATTAAACTTTTACACATGAAATTATTCTACCAAAACGGGAAGGCATCCATGTTTTCCATTTTACTGCTTTTATTGGTTTGTTTCACTACAAAAACGATGTCGCAAACCATTTCAACAACATTTACCAACAACAATGGCTTTGCCCTGGTAACATTTAATTTCACAAACAACAATGCCGGTGCTGTTATCATTACAAATATTGCCGGTGTTTGCGGAGCCGCAGGTTCAATGCCTGTTGCCGCTTTTTATAAAGCGTCTGCCATTGCCGGAGCACCGGGCACTATTGATGCAGGTAACGGATGGAACCAGTTTGGCTCTGCTACCATTACAGCGGTTGCCAATACTACTACAGCTGTATCACAGCCATTCATGTCGGGGCTTAACCTTTTAGTACCTGCAGGCGCTACCTATGGTATTGCTGTTCAGGCTACCAGTCTAAGATACAGCACACTTGCTGCTGGCACATATACTATTCCGGCTGGTGGTTGTGTATTGACAACCGGAACAAATATTGGTTATGGAGGTGCGGCTTCACCTGCTGCACCCGGAAACACACCAAGAGGGTTTATTGGAAGCATTACATTTGTTTCCGCTGCTCCCTGCTCGGGAACACCTGCACCCGGAAATACCATTTCAAGTGTACCAACTGTTTGCCCTGGTACAAATTTCTCTTTATCATTACAAAACAATACCCCGGGATCAGGTGTAACTTA
>JAYSWW010000152.1:0-5069 GCA_043717805.1 Ferruginibacter sp. | reverse complement strand
TATCCTTGATCACATTTGAAAGGCCATTGCTGCGAACATCCGAAGCAGTTTGAAAATCATTCAAAAAGAAATGAACAGCAAATGAAGGTGCTTTTTTGTTATCGTTTTGACCATATGTGATGGAACATACGATCAATGTAATGATTGAAAGAATTAGTTTCTTCATATTTATCAGTTTTGTAAACGCAACAAAAATAGCTGCTTAGATTGATATGATGAAATTATTTACACACATATTTATACATGCCTGTGAATAGATTTAAGCCAAACCGGCTATTTAGATGATTTTTGGTCTAAAATTTCCACTTTTACCCTTGTTAGCCCATGGGTTAAGAATCCGAGTTTTTTGGCAGCCGATTTGGTCAGATCGATCAATCTCCGGGTGTTTGGATGAAGCCTGTCATTGGTTTTTACAATAACAACTTTCTTATTTTTTAAATTAGTGACCTTAATCCAGGACCCAAGTGGAAGTACATTGCAGGCTGCCGTTAATTTTGAATGCCTGAATACTTCACCATTGGCAGTTAAATTGCCTTCAAATTTATTTGCATAGAAACTTGCAAGCCCATACAAAACCCTTTTACTTTTTTTGATGTTATTATCCGATTCCTGTTTGATCTTTTTTTGAGCTGCTGCTTTTGATTCAAATAAAAAAGTCATCAATCCTATTAAAATCATTTTTAGGAATATATTAAAATATAATTTTCCTGTCATCAGTTTATTTTGAACGTATATTATTTAACGGCAAAAAAACTCTCCTTCATTTTTTTGTCCTCATCATAAATATCATCATAAAACTTTATTGATCCGTTTATCCCTTCGCATCCAAAATAACGAATAAAAAGCGGGAGTTTATATTTTACATCAATCCTTCGCATTTCTTTCTTTGCCACCCAGTTTGTTATAGAATCTGTATTATACTTTAAGGTATCGTTGCTGTTAATATTTCTCAAACTATCATTCCTGGCAATAAAAAAAGCCAATTTTTCCCATTCCTGCACCCTTACGCATCCATGGCTCAATGCACGCATTGAGTTCCGGAATAAATAACGCTGGTTTGTATCGTGCAGGTAAACATCAAAAGGATTGTAAAAATTGAACTTAAAAACGCCCAGCGCATTTCCGTCGCCACTCTCCTGTTGAATTTTATAAGGAATCCCCTTAGAATATTTTGACCAGTTTACTGAATAAGGATCAATCATATCACCCTTTCTGTTAAATAAATTCAGTCCCTTTCTTCTAAGGTAGTTTGGATTCTTTTTAAGTCCCGGTAACATTTCTTTCTTAATGATACTGGTTGGTACCGTCCAGGTTGGAAAGATAACCAGGTTACTGATGGCACTAGTAATCAAAGGCGTTGCTGTTGCCGGCTTGCCACAAATTATTTTCGAAGTGAATGCAATGGTATCGGAATCCCATACCTGCAAATAAAATGCAGGCAGGTTCACCAGGATATATTTTTCGGGCATGCTATCCGGTAATTGCTTGTACCTGTCAAGTGTAACGGCTATCCTTTTATATCGTTCTGCATCAGTTGTATTCAGCATCCTGATCAACGAAACAGTTAACCTTCCGTCTGCCTTGGCCTTTTTTTGCAGCTGGTATTTTTTTATCAAAGACGCAAGTTGTAAAGAATCTACTTTTACTTTATTGTCTTTAGTGCCGATACCTGATTCACTCAGGCGTATCAATAGTTTTTTAACAAAAGTGAGGGAATCATTCTTATCCCCTGTCTTAAAAGGATAAGTGAGGTAGGTATATTTCCTTGTATCCATACTGTCGATAAAACTTTTGATACAATTTTTTAATGACCAGTAGCCTTTTATTGACGGCTGTACCGACCTGAAAATTGACTCTATCTCTTCGCCTTTAACAAACCGATCGGTATTTCCTGAAAAAAATACCTGATGTTTTGCAGGATCATTTTTCCATTCCATGCTGTCGGGCTGCAATCGCCCTTGTTTCAGGTCCTGTATAATATGCATAAAAGCATCTGTAAACAACAGATCAGCTTTTGTCCAAATGACTGCATCCATTCTTTTCAATGAATCTTTATCCAATAAATCTTTTAAGGAACTGATCCGGGAAAAGTGATAGTCTTCTTTGAACAAACCGTCTTCTGAAGCCCGGTTTAGATAATTTAAGAGAGCAATTGCCTGTGGTTTCCAAGCCTCCTTACTGCTCCACAAAGGTTTGTATTCATTGGCTTCATAATAATTTTTAAGCACAGGTAAAAAACCCAGGCGTATGTTTTTATCTATTATTCCATTTTTTTCTGCTGCAAATAAAAGTTGGGAATTGATATTTTTTTGAACAACAGCATCAATAGATCCGGGTTTTGAAACAATTTCCGTAGTGTTAATTTTTTCCTTCCCGGAGTTGTTATTGCATCCAATAGATAATATGAGCAAAAGGAAAAACAGGTTACAGGCAGAACTTCTAAGATAATACATATCAGGGCAAATTGCGTATCTTGAAATTAAGCATAAATTTTTTCACAGGCAATTTGTTTTATGAACAGGATATTGATCGCGTTTTCTATTGTGGTAAATGTTTTTATTTTATTGTCTATCTCCCCTCCTGCAATCAGCCAGGATACAGTACTCAATAAGTACGGACTTTGGGTGATCGGTTCTGCAAAACTGTATAAAAAAACGGTTGAAACTGATTCGGGTAAAAGAATGGTATCCATCAGAAAAAGCATTCCGGATGCTGTCATAGATTTGAAATATGCAGGTACAGATAATTTTATGCATGCTAAATTGTACCCGGTCATTCATACAACTTATTTGCGCAGGAATGTTTCAGATGCATTGCAAGCTGTTCAACAGGAATTAAAAGAATTAAACCTGTGTATTAAAATATGGGATGCATACCGGCCTTATCATATAACTGAAAAAATGTGGGATGCGGTTAAAGACGATCGCTATGCTGCTGACCCGAAATTTGGAAGTGGACATAACCGTGGCATCGCAGTTGATGTAACTATTGTAAATCTTAACACAAATAAAGAACTGGATATGGGAACAGGTTTTGATAATTTCAGTGATACGGCTCATAGTTATTTTAAAAAATTAAATGAAAATATTATACAAAACAGGCAACTATTAAGATCGGTCATGGAAAAACATGGTTTTAAAGCACTGGAAACAGAATGGTGGCATTATTATATTCCCGATTTTAATAAATATGAATTGCTTGACCTCCCGTTTAAAGACTTATATAAATTACAATGATATCAATATTTGATGATGTGGTGATGTGACGAGGTGGTGATGCGATCTGTGAAGATTTTTCATTGCCAATTTTCACTTCAAACAATGGTTAACCTGTACATCCCTAAATTGTTTTAATTTGCAGTTATGAATTACTACATCATTGCCGGTGAAGCAAGCGGTGACCTTCATGGCAGCAATCTGATACGGGAATTGCATAAGTTGGATGAAAAAACTGTGATCAGGTGCTGGGGTGGCGAGAAAATGGAATCTGCCGGAGCCACTCTTGTAAAACATTACCGCGACCTTGCATTTATGGGTTTTACGGAGGTTGTAAAAAACCTTCCTACTATTTTCCGGAATATTGCATTTTGTAAAAAAGACATTTTAGAAAACCGGCCGGATGCGCTGATACTGATCGACTATCCCGGTTTTAATTTACGGATCGCAAAATGGGCAAGGCAACAGGGATTGAAAATAATTTATTACATATCACCACAGGTTTGGGCATGGAAAGAGAACAGGACCCATGGAATAAAAACCAATGTTGATAAAATGCTGGTGATACTTCCTTTTGAAAAGGAATTTTATAAAAAATGGAATTATAAAGTAGAGTATGTGGGACATCCGCTGGTAGAAGTGGTTGAAGAATTCCAGGTTCAAAGTTTGAAGACGGAGACTCAGAGTCAGGAACTTCTTTCTGCCGGAATGCCGGTCATTGCTTTGTTACCGGGCAGCAGAAAACAAGAGATACTCATTAAACTACCCATCATGCTGGAAGTTGCCAGGCTTTTCCCCAACTATAAATTCATTGTTGCAAAAGCACCCGGCTTGGATGCTGAATTTTACGATGATTTACTGAAGCCATATAAAAATGTAGATTCAGTTGTAAATAAAACGTACGAACTATTGAATAATGCAAAAGCCGCACTGGTAACGAGTGGAACTGCTACCCTTGAGACTGCATTGTTCGGAGTGCCGGAAATAATTTGCTATAAAGGCGGCAACCTTTCGTACCAGATCGCCAAAAGGCTTATTAAGATCAAATACATTGGGCTGGTCAACCTGATCATGGATAAGGAAGTGGTTAAAGAATTGATCCAGGATCAACTGTCCGTAAAAAATATTTCTAAAGAATTAAAGAATTTATTAGAAAATCCCGAGAGGAAAGAACAGTTAAAACAGGATTATACCCGTCTGAAAGAGATTTTAGGCAGGGGCGGCCATGCATCTTCAAATGCTGCAAAAAGCATTTATACATTTCTTCAACAACCGTTACCTGAACAATAATTTTATGGCAATAATGATCAGGGCGATCAGGAATAAAAATATTGATAACCTGTTAATGCCGTGCATATATTTCATCCATTGAGTAGGTTTTTCTTCCGGATCCCTTTTTTTGATATACAGGTATTCTGAAACTTGCTTTAATATTCCCATTTTCTTCCTATTTTAAATGTAAATTATAACTTAATTCAATAAACAAAAAAGCTTGTTAAAGGTTTAAGTATATTAAAACCCTCAACGTTCATCTTTCGTAATTTTACAAAACAATGAATTTATGAAACAAATATTGGCTGCTATTCTTATATTTTCTGTTGCCATTGGTTGCAAAGCACAGACAAAAAAATCAACTTACGAAATCAACAAAACAGATGCCGAATGGCGCAAAGAACTCACTGCCACCCAATTTGATGTTACCAGGAAAAAAGGAACAGAAGCCTCCTATTCAGGAATTTACTGGGACAATCACCAGGAAGGGATTTACCAATGCATTTGCTGTAATTTACCTTTATTCAGTTCCGCCACAAAATTTGAAAGTGGAACCGGCTGGCCGAGTTTCTGGCAACCCAT
>JAYSWW010000151.1:0-1968 GCA_043717805.1 Ferruginibacter sp. | reverse complement strand
GCCATCTTCTATCGATGGGCCACCCCAGCGATGATCCGGCACTGTGTAGTCCCCTTTTTTTACAGGAATTAAATTACCGGGCAAACCCAATGAAAAATTTGTAAAACCGACTGCTTTCATTTTGGCTAATAATCTATCCATCATCATATTGGCTTGTTTGTTATTTACCAAACCATAGCTAATTGCCATACTATTTACAAAAGTGAAATAGTAATCATGCAGTTGACCGTCTTTACTTTTCCAGCCTGCTAATACACCGGTTTTTGAATTATAAAAAGTAGAGAAGTAAACTGATTTTAATTTAGCGGCATGGTTAAGGTACTTTTGCGCACCTGGTTTACTTACATTTCTCAAAATTTCACCAAATAATTTCAAAGCTCTGTAAGCAAGTATATTTGAGAATGCATCTTTGTGTGCAAAGCCAATGGTATCCCACCAGTTTGCAGGTCGCTGTGTATTTTTCCAGGAGCCATAATTTCCACTCAACGGATGCTCTATCAATCCATCACCATCAATATCATTTTTCACAATTATTTCCGCCCATTCTAGGAGTGCTTCAAAATTTTCTTCCAGCCATATATTATCATTTGCTGTGTTGATATAATAGCAAGCGGACATTAATAACGAAGGGTGAGCATCTAAACTGTCAAAATTTGACTTCCACGATACAGTATCTGCCCCTTCATAATTATCAGTATAGCCCACAAGGCCATACGCCTTCATTCCATTTAGATACCTGTCTAATGTCATCTTAACAAGATCCATGGCTTTTAGTCCGTTTGCCAATTCTGGTGTCTGCATGGCCAATTGTGCAGACATATATAATGTAAATGCGCAGGGATCCGAAGTAGAGTTGTTTGACAATACACGAAGCCTGGGATTAACCTGGAAAATATTTATAAAATTCCTTTTAAATCCTTCATACATCAATCCATCTTTCTCACGGGGTAATTCGGGGTAAATAGCCACAATCTCAAAGTCATAAATAACTTTTTTGTATGCTGAAGATGCAACCGGAAAGGAAATACTTACAAAACTATTTTTAATAGTGTTTTTAACTTCTGTACCGGTACGACGGCCATCTACCAATAAAAACGCATCAGGATTATTACTGGTGATCCTGAAAGTTCCCATATCTGGCAGGTGAACAAGACATGGCAAGGAAACCTTATTTGCTTCTTTCATAACACCGAGAACGGTAACATGATTAAGCTCCTGGTTAATGAAAATATTAAATGGCACTCCATTGCTTTCCCCCGAAACAATTTGTATCCTTTTATCAGAAAATATAAAATCCCATGCAGGCAAACTGTCAATGCCCTGACCGCTTGTTCTGTAAGAAATAGAATTGGCCGATATAACACTCTCATATTTAACATTTGCGTTATCGCCAGGTAATAGCGGGCTATCCCCTTTTTTACTTTGACCCAATGAATCTATCCATAAAGAACTTAATTGGGGGTAATTCCTTAGCATTAGTATTTCCATATACGGCGAACGAAAAGTAAACAGATCATCATTAGACTGACCAAACATAAGATTTGGTTTTAACAATGGAATACTTAGCCCAACAAGGGAGACAGATTTTATAAACTTTCTGCGACTGGAGTATTTCATTTTTTTGTATCTATTATTAAAATTTGGAAATTACAAAAAAGCGATTCCCTTTATGCTGCTGCATTAAGAAGAAAAATAATTGTAAACGATGCAGAGCATATTCTCTTCATGATATTTTTTTGTTGAAAGTGTATTATTTTGCTATAATTGATACAAGTCTGTTTCCTAGCTTCATTCGGGCTCATTTATTTTCTACCTAACACCTATTTTTATGTTACTTATAAATTTTTTGAAACTTGGTAATTATTTACTCTTTCTAAACATTCGTGGTGAAAAAAAATAATCCTTTAAATTTTTCGGCTGCTCCATATCTTCTAAACCAACTTTGGGGAATTCATTAAATTTTGGAAA
>JAYSWW010000016.1:0-2421 GCA_043717805.1 Ferruginibacter sp. | reverse complement strand
ATAAATTTCTAAAAAGCTATATGGCAAAATCTAAAAGACCAAAACACATTGCTGTAGCAGGTAATATTGGTGCTGGTAAGACAACCTTAACAGAAATGTTAAGCAAACATTACAAGTGGATTCCACAGTTTGAAGACGTAGATCACAATCCATACCTGAATGATTTTTATGAAGACATGCCCCGGTGGAGTTTTAATCTGCAGATATTCTTTTTAAACAGCAGGCTTAACCAGTTGCTCGAAATACAACGCGGCACAGAAACAATCATACAGGACAGGACGATCTATGAAGATGCAAATATTTTTGCACCAAACCTGCATGATATGGGTTTAATGGGTAAAAGAGATTTTGACAATTATTACAAATTCTTTGAAACGCTTAAGTCAATGGTAAAACCGCCGGATCTTTTAATTTATTTAAAAGCATCCGTTCCAACATTGGTTGGACAAATCCAGAAAAGAGGGCGTGAGTATGAAGAAAATATAAGACTCGATTACCTGAAGAAATTAAATGAACTGTACAATAGCTGGATCGATAATTATAAAGAAGGACCATTGCTGATCATTGATGCAGATACCAATAAGTTTGCGGAAAAAGAAGAAGATCTTGGGCATATCATAACTAAGATAGATTCTACTTTGTTTGGATTGTTCTAGGCAAAGCCCGTTTCTCGTTTCTGGTTTCTCGTTAAAGGGTTTTTAACGATCAAAACTTACTTATTATTCCAATAGCAGTAAGTTGTCTTTTAGTCGATCAACTGATTCTTCATTGCATAGAAAACCAGTCCCACTGAGTTCTTAACGCCAAACCTTTCCATCAGCCTGTCTTTGATGGCTTCCACTGTACGGGCGCTGATATCCATTTTTGAAGCAATTTCTGTTGCAGTGAATTCCATGCAAACAAGGGTGAGTACTTCTTTTTCGCGGTCGCTTAATACGATCTCGGAACTAAGATTGTGATTGAATTTCTGTTTTGAATAATTTTTCTTGATCAGCACTTTATTAACAAAGGGATTCAGGTAGAAACCGGTACGCATCACATCCAAAATGGCTCGTTTGATCTCTGAAGGTTCTGTATTCTTCAATAAATAACCTGCTGCACCACAATCCATCAAATGGCCCACAAATCTTTCATCTTCATACATAGTTAGTATAATGACCCGGATTGATGGAAAATTTTTAGTGATCATTTTGGTGGCGTCAATACCATCTTTGATGGGCATCTTCAGGTCACACAAGATCACATCGGGCAATGATTCAGGAATTTTTTCCAGCAGGTCTTCTCCATTAACAGCCTCCATTACAAATTTTATATTCGTGAAAGGGCGCATGGAAAGTATTACACCTTTCCTGAAAATCTGGTGATCATCTGCAATGGCTACTTTTATTTGATTTGATTCGGTTTCCATATTATATTATACAAGCAAAAATAACGAAAAGAAACTCACATTATGCCGTGAAAATATATTTGAATTGATTGTTGTGATAATTTGGATTTTATATGATGCCCTCTTTGGGAATTTCCAGGGTAACTTTATAATAGGTTTGGCTTGGATCTATTTCAAAAAAAATGCGCCCGTTCAAAACCTTCATACGGCTGGCAATATTTTTCAATCCAAGGCCCGTAGCAATGTGGTTAAGTTTGTCAAATTCTGCCTGAACGATCCCTTTGCCATCGTGGTGTAACCTTAGATACAAATTATTGCCATTGGCATTTTGTGTAAGATGAATAAAGCCGGCATTGCTGTGTTTGATGATATTGTTTACAAGTTCCTGTATGATCCGGAAAACCAACAGTTCCTGTTCAACCTTTAACCGCTCCCTGTAATCATGAAAACGGGCGCTTGCATTCAAGCTGCCGCTGCCGCTGATTTTCTGGAAAAGATCGGTTGTGGCACTTTCCAGGCCAAAATTCTTCAGTGTGGGAGGCATCAGGCTGTGGCTGATATTCCTGATGAGCAATATGGCATCATCTATGATTTGCTTGGCGCTGAAGATGCTTTGTAACTGTTGTGCTTTTTCCTGGTTTACCAGGTTTTCATTCAGGTATAACCTTGCTGTGGCCAGCAATGGTCCGGCATCGTCGTGCAGGTCGGCTGCTATCCGTTGCCTTTCTTCTTCCTGGAAACGTATGGATGCGTTTAGTAAGATCTGTTGTTTTTCCGCTTCCAGTTTTTTCATCTGCAACTGGTAGCGTATAACTTTTCGCTGGTGAAAAATAACAAATACTATGATACCAATTGCCAAAGTAAGCATTGCCAATGTTCCTATAAACATTAACCTGGAAATCCCCGTAGAATCTGCCTGCAAAAAAAACATTGGTTTCAGTTTAGATTATGGTTAGGAGTGAAACTATCTAAGTCTAATTCGTTGGGAATCTGGAAATCCTTTTCTGAATAATTTTCAATTCTTTCATTTGCAA
>JAYSWW010000150.1:0-1970 GCA_043717805.1 Ferruginibacter sp. | reverse complement strand
GCTATCGGTAATGGACACGGTCTTTTTACCTATTACCTCGTTGATGGACTGGCTGGTGCTGCAGATAAAGAATTGATAGGCGATCACAACGGAAAAGTATCTTTGGCAGAAATTGGACTTTATGTAAAATCGAAGGTTACAAGCATTGCCAACAATGAATTTAAAACCCTGCAAAGTCCATACTTCTGTTGCCCGGATAAAGAGAGCAAAACCATTGCAAAAGTGGATGAGCCCACATTTATGGCATGGGAAAAATCAAAAAAAATCCAGCAAATGAGTTCAGATCAAAATTTATTTGCTGTGAATACGATCCGGCAGGGAGAAAGAGCCGTGGGCGATATTTTGCATATTGATACTGCCCAGATAAGCCTTTTTAACCAGTTTGTAGATGCATTAAAAAAAGAAAAACTTACAGGTTATGCTTCTGCTGAAACTTTTTATAAATCAATGGAGAAAAACTGGCCGGGCAGCAACATCACGGAAGATGCAAGATATTCCCTGGCTTCAAAATACCTGAACTTCTGCCAGCAAAAAATAAACCTGTTCCTCAGTGGAAAAGGATTGATACATATCATGTACCTGGAAAAGGAGATCATGAAAGAGAAAAAAGACAATCAAAAAATGGGTGAAACAGACCTGGGTGAACAAATAAGTAAACTTAAAACACTCGTCACAACAGGTTTTGATATTGCATCAGATATGATTGAAAAAGCCTTTGAATTGTTAAAGGATGAACCGTCATTGGTGGAGTCCTACCGCCCGAAAGCTGATTTTTTGAAAACTATATCGGCCTATTCAAACAAAAATATTAAACTGAAAGATGTTATTCCGTTTTGCAGGAAAGCTATTGACAGTGATCCTCAGGCTGCTTCAGGATACCTGTTGATGGGTTGGATCTACCAGGATATGTTAGACGATTCCTGTGAATTCTATTTCAGCAAAGCAGCAACCCTGGCGCCAAAATGGGCTTACCCGGTAAACGGACTGGGAAATTATTACATTTCAAAGAACAATAAGAAAACCGCCATTCTGTATTTTAAGGAAGCCATCAGGATGGACGATCTTTTCAGCAATGCTTACAGGAGCCTTGGCATGACATACTACAATCAAAAAATAATTGATTCTGCAAAGTATTTTTTTAAAAAAGCCATTGATATAGACCCATGTGATCCTTATGCCAATGAATATTACGGAAATGCAAATTCAGAATACATTTCTCAGAATTTTGGCAGCATTCGTACTGATACGGTATATTATAAAATAAGCAGGAAATACTTTCAAAAATCAATTGCTTGCGACAGTGGTTATGCATCCGGTTATCAAAGACTGGCAGCATTGTATTACCGGGCAAAAAATGAGGACAGTGCCCTGTCTGTATTACAAATATGTGTGGATAAAAATCCACAAAATGCAGAAGGGGTCAGGAACCTGGGCACCTATTATTTAAAGAACCGCAAAGACACTTTACTTGCAGAAGATAATTTTAAAAAAGCGATTTCCCTGGATCCTTCCAACGGAGATAATTATTATTCATTGGCAAGGTTATACAGGAAACAGAAAAACAAAGCCAAGGCAATTGCCTATTATTCAGAGGCCCTGGAAAATATAGGAAATAACAAAGACCTTTTCAACGAAATAGGCAATACTTATTTCGAAGCGCCATCAGATTTTGAAAAAGCAATTACTTTTTACAACAAGGCATTGAAAATTGATTCTACACTTGCTTATGTTTATTTCAACCTGGGTAAACTGCATGATGTAAAAGATTTAGCAAAAGACAGTTCAATATTTTATTACGGCAAGGCAGTTTTTTATGATCCCGATCGTTTTCATATGATGAGCCATAGCATTGCTGATTTCTATTATGACAATAAAAAATTCATTGAGGCTAAAAAATTTTATATTCAATCGCTGGATAAACCAACATCTGTAAGATTTTGGGATGTAGAGAGATTGGTAAGGATACTTGT
>JAYSWW010000149.1:0-1977 GCA_043717805.1 Ferruginibacter sp. | reverse complement strand
CTTTTGCTTTTTCTGTTTCTGCAATTTGCCGGGTAGAAAGTTCTGCCAGTGCTGTAAAGATTAATTCAGCTTCGCTCATGTGGTCACGGAGATTTTGTGTTTTTAATCCTTTCAAATTTTTATGTTGCTTTACAGAAAGCCCTGCCCATTCTGTATGGATGATATTGGTTAAGAATGCAAACTCATCATTCTTTTGTACACCGCTTTCTTTCCAGTAATCTGTTAATTTATTCCGGGTTTCCTGTCCGGTCATTCTTTGCTGAATCCATTTTTCACTTCGGCCTAACTTCTGCCAGTTTTCTCTCGCCCTCTCGAGGCTTTGTTCCGGGTCAGCAATCTCCTGCATACGTTCATAACCCACTTTAGCAAGCCATTGCTTAAAGGGTTCTGCTTTGGGCGATGGGATGGATTGGATGATACGAAGCAATACCTGAGTTTTTGCCACATCAGTTTCTCTCATTTTGCCATCGGTTGCTTTCATTTTCAACTGTCGACAAACTGTCGACAGTTCAAGACCATCCTCAGTTTTCACCCTTATTTTCATTTTAAACCAATAGTCTCTTGGGTTTGAGCTTTCAGTTAAAATGGCAATTACATCAATGATGGAGAAATACCATTTATCTTCTTTTTCATCCCAATGTGTTCTTACTTTTTGCTGCTCAAATAGTTTCACTTCATTTTTCATTTGCTCTATGTGTTTACAGGTAATTGAACAATAAACTCACTTCCTTCTCCCTCTTTCGTTTTCACTAGCAACTCCCCACCATGTGCTTTTACAATATCATAACTCAAACTTAATCCCAAGCCTGTTCCCTGCCCCGTTGGTTTGGTGGTAAAGAAGGGTTGAAATATTTTATCTAATACTTTTTTGGGGATGCCGTTGCCATTATCTGCAACCCTTATTTCCACTTTGCCCCGTCCGACAAGGTCATCTGGGCGGGCATTTATTTTTTTTGTATTTACTGAAATAGTTGGCTCATATAGGGTTGACAACCTTTCAAAGGTTGTCAACCCTCCTGCTTCGTAATTTTTCTTTTCTGTTACCGCATAAAACGCATTGGTAATTAAATTCAAAATCACTCTTCCAATATCCTGCGGAATGATATTGAAGTTACCAATCGTTTCATCATAATCTGTTTTCATTGTTGCATTAAAGGATTTATCTTTTGCTCTGAGGCCATGATAGGCTAAGCGTAAATATTCATCTGCTAAAACATTAATATTAGTAGGTTCTTTAACAGCACTACTGCTTCTGGAATGTTGCAGCATTCCTTTTACTATTGCATCTGCTCTTTTACCGTGGTGGTTTATTTTTACTTCATTCTCCATTACATCATTGGCAATGGCTTTTGCTTCATCCAGGTTTCCTTTATCTATTTCGGCATTCATTTCGCTCAGCAGTTCTCTATTTACTTCAGAAAAATTATTAACGAAGTTTAACGGGTTTTGTATTTCATGTGCAATGCCTGCTGTAAGCGTACCTAATGAAGCCATTTTTTCGGATTGTATAAGTTGTGATTGCGTGTCTTTTAAATCATGTAAAGCCATTTCAAGCTTGGTTTTTTGTTTATCCATTGCTGTATTTTGTTTGTTAAGCAGGTGGTTGGCTCTTTTCTCTTTTTGCCTGCTTCGGTAAATCAACAAGGCTACTACCAACGCTGTAAAAAGGGCAGCAAATGCAGAAAATATAATCCATCGTTGCTGATTTGTTTTTTTCTTAAATTCTATTTGGCTTTTTTCCTGGGTTGATTTTAATACAATTTCTTTTTTAGAGTATTCATAATCTGCGGCAAGGTTTTGTGCCCTTAATTCTGTTTGTTGATTGTTAATACTGTCTGCATATAGTTTAAATTGTTTATGCTCATACAATGCCTGCATACCCAACCCCCTGGCTTCATAAATTCTGCTTAGTATTTCATGGCCGTCCCTTAATAATTCATGGTGCCCCATTTTAACTACTATGTTAATGCCTTCCTG
>JAYSWW010000148.1:0-1977 GCA_043717805.1 Ferruginibacter sp. | reverse complement strand
TCTGCGTTGCGATTTTAAGTTGCCTCATTGTATTGTATTAAATTAATAATATATTCCTATATAACTACTAATAGACAGTTTTAGTTGGGGAAACGTTGCAAATAATAGGTTAATTCCTTAATCCTCTTAAAAGTATCAGCAAAGGTACCATTCAAATCTTGTATTTCATAATAATTACAAGGAAATGATATAGAAAATGTATAAATATTTTTTAAGAATCCATCAATTAAAATAATAAATAATGCATTGGCAGGCAGGATTTATAAAATCGTTTAGATGGAAAACAATCAGGTGAATTCATTTCATACATTTGCCATATGATCACAGACCTGCGTTCAGATACATTTACCAAACCATCACCGGCAATGCTTGAATATATGTTTAAAGCCAATGTGGGCGATGATGTTTTTGGTGAAGACCCTTCCGTTAATGAGTTGGAAACAATTTCAAAAGATATGTTCGGAATGGAAGCCGCTCTTTTTTGTCCGAGTGGCACAATGACCAATCAAATTGCCATTAAATGCCATACATCACCCGGAGATGAAGTAATATGTGATCATCTAAGCCATGTCTATATTTATGAAGGAGGTGGAATTGCATTCAACAGTGGATGCCAGGTTAAAACTGTGAATGGAAACCGGGGCAGGATTCATGCCGAGCAGGTTAGCAATGCAATCAACCCCGAGGATGTTCACAAGGCTAAGTCATCGCTCGTTAGCCTCGAAAATACTGCAAACAGAGGTGGCGGTAGTTGTTATGAATTTACTGATATACAATTAATTAAATCTGTTTGCCTCAAAAACAACTTAAAGTTACACCTGGATGGAGCCAGGTTATGGAATGCATTGATCGCAAAGGGAGAAAACGCTTTGCAATATGGCCAGGTATTCGATAGTATTTCAATCTGCCTTAGTAAAGGCCTGGGCGCTCCGGTTGGAAGTTTATTACTTGGCAAAACAGAATTCATAAAAAAGGCCCGAAGAGTTAGAAAAGTTTTTGGTGGCGGTATGCGTCAGGCTGGTTATATGGCAGCAGCCGGTATCTATGCTTTACAACATAATATTAAAAGGCTAGAACAGGATCACAACCATGCAACTTATATTGCAGGACTTTTATCAAAAAAAGATTTTATCGGGGAAATGCTGCCTGTTGAAACCAATATCCTGATCTTTGAAGTAACAGGTGCTTATACGGCTGCTTCATTTGCCGATCATATGAAAAAGCATGATATTTTATGTATTGCCATTTCACCAAACCAGGTAAGAATGGTCACTCACCTGGATATTATTCCTGAAATGGTTGCACACCTGGAGGAGGTTCTGCAAAAAATGTAACAAAGCAGCTTTAAAACTTAATTCACCAACAATTCAGTATAACCTACAAAATCTCAATAAATTTTTAAATCAATCTTTTAATGTTCCCAAAGATCAACCCTACCAGTACAAATGCCTGGAAAGCACTGACAACTCATTATGAAAAAATGAAGCAAGTGCCCATAAAACAATTGTTTTCGGAAGATACCAACAGGTTTGCTGATTATTCAGTGACTATGGATGACATATTGTTTGACTACTCCAAGAATAATATCAATTCTGAAACAAGGTCATTGTTATTGCAAATGGCAAATGAATGTAAAGTTGATGAAGCGATCAAAGCAATGTTCAGCGGGGAAAAGATAAATGAAACAGAAGGCCGGTCCGTTTTACATACGGCATTGCGCAATTTTTCAGGAAAAGATATCATCCTGAACGGATCTGCTGTAATGCCGGAAATAAATGCTGTACAGGAGCAAATGAAAAGTTTTTGCCGTAAAATTCACAGTGGCGAGTGGAAGGGATATACCGGTAAAAAAATAAAATATATTGTCAACCTGGGTATTGGCGGCAGTGACCTTGGCCCGGTGATGGCAACAGAAGCATTGAAACCTTATTGGGTGGAAGGCATTCAAACTTATTTTGTAAGCAATGTGGATGGCAC
>JAYSWW010000147.1:0-1978 GCA_043717805.1 Ferruginibacter sp. | reverse complement strand
CAACCCTTGCATTTGCTTCCGCCAGTTGCCTGTACATGGATGCTGTTTCAGCAAGTTCATTGTCAAGATCAATAATGGCAGCCCTGGCGGTTTCATATTTCTTTTTAATAAGATAAAACTCCTTTTCTGTTTCCAATGATTGTATGATCTCATTTTCCATGGCTGCTTCCCTTTTTGCAGCACCAGCAACTTTTTGTTGTTCTTCACTTATAAAAAGCTGCATTTGTGTGATCGCTTCCAGGTTAACGTCCAATGTACTTTTTAATAACACAGTATAGGCTGATTTTTTTCTGAGGATATCCAGTTCTTCTTCCCTTATATTAATCATTTCCGTTATATCCGATAATTGCAACCGTAGCAGTTCGTTTTCACTTTTTAACTGTTGCATCTCTTCTTTTGAAATCATAATTTTAAGGCTGTTTACTTAAATAAAGGTATTTATATATGGCCTTCAAAACAAAGTCATATATAAAATACCGTACAATATAAATATAATTACAAGGGCAGCATATCCTGGGTTAAAGGTATCTTTTAAAAAAATGGCCCTTGAAAGTCTAATTGAAACATTTGACAGAAGAAGAGCTTATAAAAGGATGTATCAGGGAAAATGCGGCCTGTCAAAAGGAAGTATTTAACCGTTTCGCCGGTCATATGCTTGGCGTTTGCCAGCGTTATGCCCGAAACAATGCTGATGCAGAAGATATATTACAGGATGCTTTTATCAAGGTGTTTAATAAAATGAAACAATTTAAGTTCGAGGGTTCTTTTGAAGGCTGGATTAGAAGGATCGTTGTAAATACCGCCCTGAAAAAATACAGCCTTATCAGGTACGATAAAGAATTTACGGGGTATGAGCTCAATGAAAACCAGGGAGGGCAGGCAGATCCGGTTGCATTATCACATTTAACTGAAAAAGACCTGCTTGTTTTGATCAACAACCTTCCCGATGGTTATAGGATGATTTTTAATCTCTATGTCATTGAAGGTTACCAGCATGAAGAAATAGCAGGGATGCTTGGTATTCAACCCGGAACAAGCAGGAGCCAGCTTGTAAAAGCAAGAACAATGTTACAGAAACAAATTTTACAATTACAAAAGGTTGCAGTATGACAAACAACTCGCCATTTGATGAACAAATAAAGGAAAAATTCAGCCACTATTCTCCTGATGTACCTCCGCATATCTGGGAAAATATCATTGCCCAAAAAGAAAAAAGAAGGCCGGGAGGTTTATTATTATATTTTTTAAATAAGAACCTGCTGATACTTTTATTTGTCACAATCACAACAACATCAGGTATACTAGTTTACAAAAATTTCACTTTGTCATCAACTAAGAATAAAGTGTATGAAGTAAATGAACGGGCAAATAGAATTGCAAAAACTTCCGCTGATAAAGAAACAAAAAACAACAATGTAATTAATTCAACAATTGATAATAATAACAATAAAACAATAGCAGAAAATAATACGCTGACAAAAATCTTCACATCAACTGAAAAAAATATCTTATCTAAAGGTAAGGGGCAACCCGCTGTTCATACTGATAAAAATTTACTGATCACATCAGCAGGTAATAATAAAAACAACTCCACCCATACAACGATAACAGATCAAAATACTTCAGCCTTCAGCAATAATAAAAAACAGAAAAAAATAAAAGGGTCGGCAGCTATGGCATACATTAACCCGGGTGTTGAAACAGATGACCCAACTGATGTTTATTCTTCTGAAAAGTATACCAATGATATCCTCTTCAACAGGTTCCTGTTAAACCCTGATCTGATCCTGGCTGGCAGGTTAAATAATTTATCCATCAAAAAAATTAATCCCCTGCAACTGGATATACCATGCCCCGAAGCGGAAAAAAATGCAGCCGGCAACAAAAGATATTTTGAGCTCTACGGCGGCCCCGACTATGCTTTCAGAAGCATGACAGATACTGGTAACTCGGCTTACCTTCAAAGAAGAAAAGAAAG
>JAYSWW010000146.1:0-1979 GCA_043717805.1 Ferruginibacter sp. | reverse complement strand
ACCAAAATAAGATTCATCCAGAACGGCGGTTTTATAATCTCCGTGGACCAGTTCAATGCCTATGGGGGCAGCTCTGGTAAACAGCACTGCTTTGGTTTGTGCAAATATGTTTGCATCCACAAAAAATTTGGGGGAATCTATTTTCTCATTTTTATTCTTATGATGAAATAACATCGCCATCGCTTCAGCGGCTGCAGTTGCTTCATCCAGAAGACTGGCATTGGCCAGTTCCAACCCGGTGAGATCACAAACCATTGTCTGGAAATTTAGCAGGCTTTCAAGTCGCCCCTGGGATATTTCTGCCTGGTAAGGGGTGTATTGTGTATACCATCCCGGATTTTCAAACACATTCCTGAGTATTACACTGGGTGTAATGGTATTATAGTAGCCTTGACCTATATATGTTTTGAAAACTTTATTCTTAGCTGCAATTTTTTTCAACTCAGCAAGGTATTCAAATTCACTTTGCGCTTCAGGAAGCTTTAAAGGACTTTTTATTCGGATTGATCCGGGAACAGTTTTACCGATCAGTTCTTCAACAGAATCTACACCTATTACTTTAAGCATTTCTGTTGTGTCTTGTTCATTATTGGTTCCAATATGCCTGCTGACAAATTCATGCTGTTGTTCATTAAAAAGCTTCATATTTTTTTATTTAACCGTCTTTTGATCATTGTGCAGCTTCATTGGTATCGCCTGAAGCAGGTCACTTTTGTACCTTTGAATCAGGAGGGAACAAATTTCAATAAAGCTGATTGTTTTAAATTGCCGCAAATTTACAATAACCTGACTACATTTCGTTACTGATAAGTTTGTTAGTTTTGCCTTGTGGAAAACTGTTCCATAAACTTTAAATAATAGTTCTACAAATGAGCGAAGGGATTCTTATAAACTGGCAAAAAAAGGCTGCAGATAATCAAAAAAAATACAAACAATTCCTGCAAAGGCCGGATAAGAAAAAAGTATTGAAACAACTGCCCGAACTCCATGAAGAAGCTTTTAGTAAGATCAATTGTCTTGATTGTGCAGCTTGTTGTAAAAATTATTCTCCCCGGTTTAAAACACCCGACCTTAAAAGGATTGCCAGGCATTTAAAATTAAAAGAAGGCGAATTCATTGAAAAATACCTGCTGCTTGACAAGGAGGGCGATTATGTGGTGAATTCAAAACCATGCCCTTTTTTGGGGAAAGATAATTATTGCAGCATTTATGAAGAAAGGCCATCGGATTGTGCCAGGTTCCCTTACACAGACGAAGATGTGATCCTGAAACGGCCGGCCATCACTTTAAAGAATTCAACTTTTTGTCCAATTACTTATTTTGTCCTGGAAAAATTAATTAATCCTAAGCAATGACCGGGTTTTACTATTTATACAAGTATTGGGAAAACGGGGCATCACATTAAAAATTAAAGTATGAAAAAACTGTTTTTTCTATATTTATTTACAATTTCATTGGCTGCCGCTTCACAACAACAATATATCACGGAAAAGGATATTCCTTATTATGCAGATTCAATTAATAAAAAAGATGGGTATATCGGATCTCAGTGTACATTGGATATCTATTATCCCAAAGGATTAAAAAATTTTTCATCGATCGTTTGGTTTCATGCCGGTGGCTTAACGGGCGGAAGAAAGGAAATACCAAATGAATTGATGAATAAAGGTTATGCTGTGATTGCTGTTGAATACCGGCTTTCACCAAAAGTAACCGCACCAATGTATATTGAGGATGCTGCTGCGGCCGTATCCTGGGTATTTGAGCATATTGTACAATATGGCGGAAGTCCCGATCTTATTTTTATATCCGGCCATTCAGCCGGTGGATACCTGGGGATGATGATCACGCTGGATAAAAAGTATTTAAGTAAATATGATATTGACGCAAACCGGATTGCAGCACTTATTTCTTTCAGCGGGCAAGCCATCACTCATTTTACCATCCGCAAAGAAAGAGGAATCAAAGAAACTCAACCG
>JAYSWW010000145.1:0-1981 GCA_043717805.1 Ferruginibacter sp. | reverse complement strand
GTGAGTTTGGAACATAAGTAACATTAAACGGTAATGAATCAATGATGGTAACATTGTAAGCACCGCCGGGCCCCATGTTATTACCGCTTAAGGTATATGTTAAGATCTCATTTGCTTCAACAAGTGTATTTAAGTTTGCATCGGTAACAGTTTTGTCAAGTGTCAATACAGGATCTTTCATTCTGATGGCAAAGCTGAAAACACTGGGAAAGTACTGGTCTGCTTCCGTTCCAAATTCAATGGTAACTGAAGTGGCATTCGGAGAAATATTATAACCGGTGCCTACATTTATCTCATCAATGTCAATACCCATCTGGTTAAAATAATCCGGGTTTTTTGTTCCGCTTACAAAACTGCCGTTCTTTGAAATGGTACCATTCCAGAAATTGGTTACGGGATTCACCGCATTGGAAACGGCAATGTTATTAATTTTCAAATAGTCACCGGCAGGGTTACCCGAACTGGTTCCCAAGTTTCCATCTCCTTCCCAAACCATGGTAGCCATGAGTGCATCGGTGGCTGCAATAGGGTTATTCGGCACATTCAAGCCTGATAAAACCACCGTTTGCGTAACAGGCGTATTGCTGTTTTCATATACCTGTGAATATCCATCATAGATACGCACGCTGGTATATTCCGATGCCGTGTTCTGGTAGGCAACAACGATGGCCCATCCGGCATATTTTCCACCAGAACCAACATTGCCCGGTGTTGCAGGCAGGTCGGCAATTGTATAAGTACCGGCACCGTGCGACTGTAAGAAAGTTGTAACGTCAACGTATGACTGGTAAACTGTTTCTGTACTGCTTAAAGAAAAAAGATCCACATTCGAAGCCGGTGCCAATGCAGTGGAATAACCTGCAATAGAACCTTTACGGATCTTGATCTTGCGCAATGTATCCGGTGAAGCTGTGATAACAGATTTATTGATCCTTCCGCCCCAGTAAAGCCTTGCAAATTTGATCGTATTGGTACCTGCAGGTAAGATCAGATCGGCAGATGAGGAATTCGTTGTAGACAATCCATTGGCGGTAATACTCATATCAAAATAACAATCGTTGCTGTTTGCAGCATTTTGATGAACTTCTACTGCAATAATGTTGTTACCTGAGATAAAATTGCTGGCAGGAATGCTGAATGTTCCTCCCGATGTATAATTATTCGATGATGCCAGGGTATTGTATGAAATGTTTCCTGCAGGCATATTATCCCTGTTGACTTCAACTCCATTAACATAGACAACAATACCATCGTCGTAACTGTACACAAAATTAAAAGAGTTATAAAGCGCTATATCAGAAATATTGACTGTTTTTACAAAATAAGCAGAAGCAAAGCCACTTGTAATGGTTGTTGTTTGAGTCCGTCCGTATCCAAAACTGGCAGTACTGTTTACCCAGGGAGAACCCGGATTGTTTAAAGTACGCCAGGCAGTTCCCTGGTCTGAACCATTGGCCAGGTATCTCCATCCAGAAGCACCCAGGTTAAAAACAGCGAGGTTGGCAGGCGTTGCATCCACATCTGCAAACTGCATATTCTGGTTATCATTGCCATAAGGGGTAAGGCCCGTTGATGCGTTTGCAAGGCCATTCATTTTTGTGGTATTAACAACGTTGTTGTCAATAATGTGCATCATGGTATTACCAAAAATCAGTGAACCTCCTTTAAGGTTTTCTGAGTAAACCTGTGTATAAGGCCTGACACTGGTTTGTGAGGCGGCTGTTAAAAACAGCAGGCCTGAAATAATAGTTACCAGGGTAACTTTTTGTGTAGAATTAAGCATTTTTTTGAGTTTTTGAGTTTTAAAAAAATAGCTCACAGGAAGCAGGACGCTTAGATCTTTGTGGAGGATATTTTATATTAAAAACCGGATCATTAGTTAATTGTGCAATATTATTTGAATCAAATAAGTATGAGCAATTACCGTAATAACGGAAACAGATCATACTTTAAATACTTTCAAATTAATACAACAGGAGTC
>JAYSWW010000144.1:0-1982 GCA_043717805.1 Ferruginibacter sp. | reverse complement strand
TTCCTGAAAAAAATTACAGGATCGATGCAACCAATATGAGTGTTCGGATTAAACCATTGCTTCCAAAGCAGGACATTAAGTTTAAGATCAATTATTCTTATACACTCAATAAAGGATCACATATGCGTACAGGTGAGATTGAAGACGGCGCATATTTTATTGCCTATTTTTTCCCCCGTATAGCTGTATATGATGATATAGATGGCTGGAACCGGTTCCCATACCTGGGTACACAGGAATTTTACAACGACTTTTGCGACTTTACAACTTCCATAACCGTGCCTGCTGATTACACAGTATGGGCTACCGGTGACCTGAAAAATCAAAATGATATATTCAAAGAAAAATACCTGCAACGCATACATCAGGCAGAAACAACAGATGGTTTAATTAACATCATCGACAGTACAGAAAGAAATGAACGGACAGGAAAAAACGAAACTTCCAATACATGGATCTTTGAAGCCAGGCATGTAACCGATGCAGTATTTGCATTGAGCAATCATTATGTGTGGCAAAGCACAAGTGTACTTGTAGATAAAACAACCGGCAGAAGAACAAGAGTGGATGCTGTGTTTGATCCCAGGCACAAAGATTATTTCCATGTGGTTGGTGATGCCAGGAAAACGGTGGAAGCCATGAGCTTTGAATTTCCCAAATGGCCATTTCCTTACAGCCATGAAACTGTTTTTGACGGACTTGACCAGATGGAGTACCCGATGATGGTTAATGACAACCCTGTTGAGGACAGGGCAGAAAGTATTGAGTTAACTGATCATGAGATATTTCATACCATGTTTCCTTTTTACATGGGTATCAATGAAACAAAATATGGTTGGATGGATGAAGGCTGGGCAACCATCGGCGAATGGATCATTTCACCCATGATCGATAGCAGTATTGTAGATGAATATGGAGTTGCAGGATATGAAAGATCGGCAGGAAATGAAATTGATCTTCCAATTGCAACATTAACCACACAGCTTAATGGTACTTCTATGTTCATAAATAGTTATCCCAAGCCAGCAATGGGTTATTTGTATGTAAAAGATATGCTGGGCGATGAATTATTTTTTAAAGGCCTGCATAATTATTTCAGGAACTGGAATGGTAAACATCCTATGCCTTTCGATTTTTTCAATAGCATGAATGCCGGCTCAGGTAAAAATTTAGACTGGTTCTGGAAACGCTGGTTCTTCGATGATGGCATTCCCGATCTGGCAATTGAAAGGGTTTTGGAAAAAGGGAAACTTAAACAAATAAATGTTCAATCAATTGGAACAAAACCTGTTCCTGTTGATATAACCATTCAGTATAAAGACGGAAGTTTTGAAAAAATTCATCGGAGTGTCGCTGTTTGGGAAAAAGGGAACAGTCATATTCAGGTATACACTAATTCTTATAAAAAAATTCAATCTGTAAAACTCGGCAGTACTTATATACCCGATGTAAATAAGAAAGATAATATTTATTTGAAGTGAAATTAAATAAGCGGATCATTGCTTGTCATTTTGGAAATGACCCACTTATTTTTTACCGGCCTCTTGTAGCGCTTTCGGGTAATGGAATATCCCTTTTCAGCATTTCATTCCTGTTGGCAATTTCCCAGGCAGTTTGAAAGATCATACGAACCCTTGTTTCATATAAGGGCCAGGTGATTTTATCAATTGTATCTGTTGGTTTGTGATAATCTGATTTTAACATACCGTCATAAAAAAATAATACCGGCACTCCTTTTCGGGCAAAATTGTAGTGGTCACTCCTGAAATAGATCCTGTTCATATCATTTGGGTCATCAAATTTATAATCAAGTACGAGTTTAGTATATTTTTTATTTATTCCTTCATTGATTACAGGGAGGTCGCTGCTTAACTTGTCATGGCCAACTACATAAACATAATTCATTGTATCGGCAGTTTTTCTTTCAGTATCAATTCTTCCCACCATATCTGTATTCAGGTCAACGCTTGTTTTTTCAAAAG
>JAYSWW010000143.1:0-5111 GCA_043717805.1 Ferruginibacter sp. | reverse complement strand
AAATTAAGTTCAAAACAGCCCGAAGTGGCGGCAAAGGGGGCCAACATGTAAATAAAGTGGAAACCATGGTTGAAGGTTACTGGAACATTGAAGGTTCCTCTTTATTCAGCAACGATGAAAAAGAAAGGATCAAACTGGTACTGGCAAATAAAATTAATTCCAAAGGAGAACTCAAGGTTAAAAGCCAGGCCGAACGGACTCAGTTAGCCAATAAAGAACTGGTTGTAAAAAAGATAAATGACCTGGTTAATAAGTCACTTATCATTCCTAAAAAGAGAAAAAAAACAAAGCCAACCAAAGTATCAAAAGAAAAAAGAATAGAAACAAAAAAGAAAGTTGCAACGATAAAAGAAGGAAGAAAAAAAATCAAAGGCCTTGAATAAAAATATTTTACACAAAAGAATTATTACACTCTGCAGTGGTCTGTTAATTGGCACGATCGTATTATTCATATCAGCTTCTTTTTCCATCAAGAATCCTGTTCCAACTTCACAAAAAAGTATTTTGAAAATCAGTTTTATTCATACAGCCAATGGCAAACCCATCAGTTTGAGAGATTCGGTGTACCTGAATTACTTTGGAGAACAATACAGTGTTAACAAATTGAAATATTATATCAGCAACATCAAATTGGCCGGTAAAAATATGGGTGGCTATTATTTGATGAATGCAGCTTCTGAAAACAATGGTTTTCAACTTTCACTTCAACCAGGTAATTACAGCAGCCTGGAGTTTTTATTGGGTGTTGACAGCCTGAGAAACTGCAGTGGCAGTCAAACCGGTGCATTGGACCCTTTAAATGACATGTTCTGGACATGGAACAGTGGTTATGTAATGTTTAAACTGGAAGGGAACTCACCTGTTTCAACTTCCGACCTTAACCGCATTGAACATCATGTGGGCGGATATAAAGGATCAAACAATGTGGCCACAAAGATCCGATTTGATTTTGCCAATGATCATTTATTGGATTTAACAGCATACAGCACAACAGAAATTCTGATTGAAGTCAACCTGGATCTTTACTGGCACGGCAAATCAGACATCAAAATTTCTGAACTTCCTGTTTGCACAACTACCGGCGACCTTGCAAAAAAAATTGCCGCCAATTTTCAAAATATTTTTTCAATTAAAAATATCTGCATTCAGCCTTGAAAATCAAGCTCATTTTATCAATACTGTTTTTATTTATTGCATCGTTCTTTTTCATAGGTGCTTCCAAAGATGATGGTTTAGGCCCTTTTGCACCTCATCCCATAACTTTGGAAATACCTCCGGGATGGCCAAAACCCGGCAAGAATATTTATGCAAATAATAAATTAACCGAAGAAGGATTTTTGTTGGGAAGAAAATTATTCTATGATGGCAGATTAAGTAAAGACGGGGAAGTAAGTTGTGCAAGTTGCCACCAGCAATTTGCAGCTTTTGCTACATTCGATCACGATCTGAGCCATGGTGTACACAATGGTTTTAGTACACGAAATGCCCCCGGTTTGTTTAACCTTGCCTGGATGACAGAGATGCATTGGGATGGCGGCATCAATCACATCGAAGTACAACCACTGTCGCCAATTACAGCAAAAAATGAAATGGGTGAAACACTTGACAGTGTTCTTTTTAAAATTAAGAAGGATACCGCTTATAAACGTATGTTCAAAGCGGCTTTTGGTGATGCCGGCATCAACAGCCAACGGATGTTAAAAGCAATTGCACAGTTTACCGGGACTTTAATAAGTGCCAATAGCAAATACGACAAAGTAAAAAAAGGAGAAGCAGTATTTACCCCCTTTGAAGAAAAAGGTTATATGGTTTTCAAAGCCAGATGTGCTTCCTGCCACCAGGAGCCATTGTTTACAGATAACAGTTTCCGGAACAATGGCCTTGCCCTCAATCGGTTCTCTGATATTGGCAGACAGAAAATAACTCAACTCAGCAATGATTCCTTAAAATTCAAAGTGCCAAGCCTTCGAAATGCACAACTCACTTTTCCTTACATGCATGATGGAAGTATTTACAGCATTCCACAGGTAATTGACCATTATCGCAACGGAATCATCACAGATCAGCCTACATTGGACCCTTTGTTGAAAAACCGTATACCGTTAACTAACCTGGAAAAGAATCAATTGGTTTATTTTATTTATACTTTAACCGACAGTAGTTTTATAAAGAACCAACGGTTTACTTCAGGCAACACAGGATTTGTTACCAACCCCGGATTTGATAAACATTAAAGCAAGCTGAGTCTTTAATTTCCTGAAAATCTTTAATCAATGGGTAACTTTGTTTCCGGAAAAATTCATGAATTTAAATTATGAATAAAAGTTAAATTCATCATAGAATTTAATACAAAACCAAAAAAATGAAATGATCGCAGGTATGCAAAGCAATGCAGGAAAATATTTCTTTCTTTTACATTGAGCAACTTCATAAATTATGAACAACCTTTCTGCATAGATAAAGTTCAAAGCAAGTGAAAGCATTGCGGTTATCCAGCTTAACAAAATCAAGGGGAATAAAGTGCCTGGCTTGAACACAAAATCATCAAATTGAACTATTCCATATTTCATGGGTGAAATAACAACAACTGCCAGGGGTATGATACTTGCTACTGCAAATCCTATTGCAGGTTTGAAGAAATTCATTTGGACAAGATAAATTAAATATAGTGTAATTGGTAAAACAATACTACCATCAAAGAACAAACGATTATATATAATTATTATTGCACCTGTAAGGTGGTTTTAAGTATTTATTTATTCGGGAATTATAAGGATCTTATTATTAAAAGGTACCAATTAATGAATTATAAAACTAAATTTGAACTCTAAATAAACCTGAATCTTGAGTGGAATAAAAAAATTAGCAGGCCAAACCCTTTGGTATGGGATTCCAACCATTGCCAGTCGTTTCCTTGGTTACCTGATGAATATGGCATTGCCCTTTTTTATTGCGTTGCCTGAAAAAACAGCAGACCTGGTTCAGGTATACACGATTATCCCTTTTTTAAATGTGCTTTATGCCTATGGAATGGAAACTGCTTACTTTCGTTTCTCCCAGTCGCATGATAAAAATAAATTGTACAGCACCCTTTCCATCTCTCTTTTGTTCAGCACCTTGCTTTTTTCAATTGCACTTTTATTATTTAAGAATTCAATTGCAGTCATTGCAGACCTGAGCGATCATCCTGAATACCTTTTATGGATGATCGCTATCATAGCAATAGATAACCTGAACACCCTTCCTTTTGCCAAATTGAGACAGGAGAACAGGCCCAAACGCTATGCTTTTGCAAGAATTGCCGGGATAGTCATTAACCTAAGTGTCGTCATTATGTTTTTAGGGATCATTCCTGCTGTTTTAAAATCAAATCCGGATAGCTTTTTAAAAAATATTTATAATAAGGATGTTGGCCTCGGATATTATCTCCTGGGTAATTTATGCGGAAGCATCTTCACTTTCCTGTTACTTTTCAAAGAAATAAAACAGGTCAGGTTAAGCTTTGATACCATTCTCTGGAAAGAAGTGATGCAATACAGTGCACCACTGATCATTGTAGGGCTGGGAGGTATGATCAATGATGTACTCAGCCGGCTCATTTACCGGCATGTGGTTGACCTTCCAAAAATCCAGGCAAATCATGAACTTGGGATTTTTGCCAATATTTTTCGCATTGCCTTGCTCATCACTATCATGATACAGGCATTCAGGATGGCTGCAGAACCCTTCTTCTTTAATCACAGCAAACATGAAAATGCCCGGAGAACCTATGCCAGGGTCATGAAATTCTTTGTGATCGCATGTTGTTTTATGTTTCTTTTTATCGGATTGTTCCTGGATATTTTTAAATGGATTTTCATAACATTCGCAAACCCGGGCTGGGCTGAAGGATTACAGGTTGTGCCGCTGCTTGCACTGGGTAATATTTTCCTGGGTATTTATTACAATCTAAGTGTATGGTATAAACTTACCAACAAAAACACATATGGTGCCATCATCACAATCATAGGGGCTGTTATAACCATTGTTTTGAACATTCTTCTCATTCCTAAACTACATTATACAGGAGCTGCACTGGCAACTTTTTGCTGCTATTTATTTATGATGCTCAGCAGTTATTGGTTGGGACAGAAATATTACCCGATCCCTTACCCGGTAAAAAAATTATTCGCATACCTGTGTATGGTCATTTTGATATACATCCTTCACCTGGGCCTGGTGAATTTTATTTCGGAAGCCCTTTGGTTCTCTATAACAACCGGCTTATTTTTATTTGCATTCTTTACCTGGTTTGTCAGTAAGATAGAAGCAAAAGAACTGGCAAAGCTTCCGGTCGTTGGAAAATATTTTGCTGTAGCCAATTAAATTTTCATGAGAAAATTATTACAATTTTTATTAAACCGGCCACTTACATGGATGGGAAACCGACTGGCTGCATCACCAAAAAAAGATGCGGTTGACAAATCACTTGATACACTTTATAAAACCAGTAATAAATTAAGAAGTCGCCGTTTAAAGTTATTGAACACTAACCTAACCAACGACAGGTTTATCATATTCAGCGACCAGCACAAGGGAAACAGGTCATGGGCAGATGATTTTGGAACATCAGAAAAAAATTACATTGCAGCACTCAAATATTATCACAACAATGGTTACAACTTTATAAACCTGGGAGACAGTGAAGAATTGTGGAAGTTCAAAATACAGCAGATCATCCCGGAAAATAAAGATGCTTTTGCAGCAGAAGCTGCATTTCAACCCAGGCATTATTACAAGACTTTTGGCAACCATGATATCACCTGGAAAAACAAATTAGACGTAGTTATCTTTCTGAAAAATATTTTTAAAATGCCACTTCCGGTTTATGAAGGGATCGTTTTAAGAAATAACAATAGCTCCTTGAAACTGGATATATTATTAACGCATGGCCACCAGGGCGACCTTATGAGTGACAACAATGCATTCAGTACCTGGGTCGTAGCACATGTGTGGCTGCCGCTGCAACGATATCTCCGCATCAATATCAATTCACCCAGTAAAGATTTTTCATTGCGCAACAAACACAATCAAATGATGTATGACTGGAGCTCACGTCAAAAAGATCTTTT
>JAYSWW010000142.1:0-1992 GCA_043717805.1 Ferruginibacter sp. | reverse complement strand
TTAGCGGTGTTGGTGGCCAGTCACATGGTCAGCACGACCGTTCCAGGGCACCCGGTTCTATTGGTAACTCATCTGATGCCAGCCGTGTATTCAAAGGTATGCGCATGGGTGGCCGTATGGGACAGGACAGGGTAACCATGAAGGGACTGAAGGTTATGAAAGTATTCCCTGAAAAAAATTACATATTAATAAGTGGTTCGGTTCCCGGCCATAATGGTTCAATCGTTTTAATACAGAAGTAATATGCAACTAGATATAATAAATACAAAAGGCGCAAAAACCGGAAGAACGATCGAGTTACCGGATGATATTTTTGGAATTGAACCAAATGATCACGTCATCTACCTTGCTGTAAAGCAATACCAGGGTGCTCAGCGCCAGGGCACGCACAAGGTGAAAACACGTATGGAAGTAAAAGGCTCTTCCAAGAAACTGCACAAGCAAAAAGGAACCGGTGGTGCCCGTAAAGGCAACCTGCGTAATCCTTTGTACAAAGGTGGTGGTTCCATATTCGGGCCAAAACCGCACAAATACGATATCAAGCTTAACCGCAAAGTAAAAGACCTTGCTAAAATGAGCGCTTTGGCTTATAAGGCAAAGGAAAATGCCATCGTGGTGTTGGAAGATGTAAGCATGGACAAGCCAAAAACAAAAACATTCACGGGTATTTTGAACAGCCTGAACATCGGCCGTAAAAAAACCTTGTTTGTAATGCCTGAGAACAATGAGAACCTGTACCTGAGCATGCGAAATGTAGCGGCAGTAAAAGGAACTTTATTAAGCGACCTGAATACGTATGATATTTTAAATGCCAACGTATTGATGTTAACTGAAAGCACAGCGAAATTGTTTTCTGAAGCTGAAGCATAATTGTCAGGCCATTCAAATGGCCAGACAATTTGAAAAAAAGGATTAATAAATTATCAAATTATTCGACATGAAACTGTCAGACGTATTAATAAAGCCGATCTTATCTGAAAAAGCAAATAAGCAATCAGAGAAAATGAACCGTTACACTTTTGTTGTAGACAGGAAGGCGAACAAACTGGAGATCAAGAAAGCAGTAGAACAATTCTACGGTGTTCAGGTTGAAGAAGTAAACACAGCAGTGATACCTTCCAAACTGAAAGCAAAATATACAAAAGCCGGATTCATCGTTGGCCGTAAGCCAGCTAAGAAAAAAGCAATGGTAACAGTAGCCGAAGGCGAAACAATTGACCTGTACGGAACTGTATAAATCAATAGCCCCTAACCCCTAAAGGGAGAATAGGATATAGAGTAAGAGAAGTGTAAAAGAAATAAAAGATTTTATAAGAATGGTAAAATCTGCTACCGCAAAACGCAGAGATTGATAAAAAATAAAAAATCCCAAAAGTCCCTTCACGGATTTAGGGTAAATAATTAAAAATGGCACTTAGAAAATACAAACCGGTCACAGCAGGAACCCGTTGGAGAATAGGAAATGCTTATGCAGAGATCACTACCAACGAGCCTGAAAAGTCTTTGCTTGAAAAGCAAAAGAATACTGCCGGAAGGAATGCACAGGGCAGGAGATCCATGCGCTACATGGGTGGTGGAAACAAGACCATGTACCGTGTTATTGATTTTAAAAGAGACAAGAAGGATATTCCGGCTGTTGTAAAAACAATTGAATACGATCCAAACCGTACTGCGTTCATTGCTTTATTAGCTTATGCAGATGGAGAAAAACGTTACATACTTGCTCCGCAAGGATTACAGGTAGGCCAAACCGTTATTAGTGGTGATGATGCTGTGCCTGAATTGGGAAATGCTTTGATGCTGAAGAACATGCCATTGGGTACCAACCTTCACAACATTGAAATGCAGCCCGGTCAGGGAGGTATCCTTGTTCGCAGCGCTGGTACATCAGCCCAGTTGAGCAATAAGGAAGGCAAGTATGCCGTACTTAAAATGCCAAGTGGTGAATTGAGAAAAGTATTGATCAACTGTTATGCAACGGTAGGGGTTACC
>JAYSWW010000141.1:0-1992 GCA_043717805.1 Ferruginibacter sp. | reverse complement strand
AGGAGATCCCCAGGGTTGATCAGAAGCTTTTCTTCCATTCACCATTAATGCCTGGTTCTTTGCAAAATTCTGAATGCCGATCATTTTCCTGCCATCATTCCATGATGAACAGGGTTGAGTACTAAAAACAAGTACTTCAATGATACCGGTGGATTCATACAATACGATCTGGTGTGTATTTTCAATTAATAAATTACATCCGCCAGATACAGAATATAACGGCATTTTATAAAAACTCAGTACCCATTTTCTATGAGGAGCATTACCGGTGATTTTCCGCTGAACAATCCTTGTAGGTGACGTAGGATATTCGGGATTTAGATCATGATAGGGTCCCATAATAAGAGCTGCATCATAAAGATTGCTCGGCAGATCTTCCGGAATACCAGCTGTTGCGCTGAGCATATTTATATCTCTCAGCATTCCATAATGTGCAAATTTTCCGGTTTTTGAAATATCAAATGACACAACTCCATTTGAACTGGCAATAAGATTATTATACAAAGTGCCATAAAAAGGAAAAGGGAATCCAATATTTATTACGTTGCTGTAAATATCATCAAGGGTCAGTGTGGTAGTGTCACCGGTTGGATCATTTGGCAGAACATAAAAAGGAAAACAAGCAGATGGAGTTGCCCCGATCGGATTCACAGTATATGTACCAGTTGATGCATGTATATCAGGGATAGTAGCTTTAAGAGTAAAGCAAGGTGAACCCTGGCAGAGGCCAATCGTTGTATCCCTTGTGCAGTTAAATGTGAAACTTTGGGCACATAAAAATCCTTTTGCAAAAAATGCAATAGAACTTAAGGCTAAAAACTTCAGCATTCTCATAACATAGATTAATTAAACAGAGTTTTCTGGCAACAGATCAGCTTACAAGTTACACAAAATACCGGCCAAAGAGAAGCGTTTACCTGATAAAAAAAGCCATCTCAGAAAATTCAGGATGGCTTTTCAGAAATATTTTTTTATTGCTACTTAATCAATGTCACAGTTCCTTTTCGTGTCAATAATTTTCCGTTCTTATCTACCCCCTGCGCCATGAACACATAGGTGCCGGTTGGTTGTTCTTCTCCTTGTAGTTTTCCATCCCATCCTTTGTTTAGAGTAGTTGAAGTAAATAACATTTGGCCCCAACGATTAAACACCCTGAAATAATTGATTGACTTAATGCCAACAGGGAAGGGATAAAATAAATCATTCAACCCGTCTCCATTTGGTGTGAAAGCAGATGGAACATAAAGCTCAGGCCCTTTATATACTTTCAAACTTACATATCCTTCACCTTTGCATCCGGCAGCTGTGTATGCGGTCACCTGGTACAAAACATCTGTTCCGACAGGACCAACAGTTAATACCGGGTTTGCAATATTCGGATTGCTTAAGCCTGCAGCAGGTGACCATGAATAAAAAGTTGCAGCAGATGTTGCATTCAACTGGAACTGGTCACCGGGATAACCGATCGTATCATAGGGATATGTCTTCACTTTTATTGGCGGAGTTACATCCACAGTTACCTGGTCAGTCGTTAATGATTTACATCCAATGGCATCAATTACATCTGATAGAGTATAAGTAATTGTTTTCACTGGTGTGGAAACAGGATTTGAAATAGCAGTACTGCTGAGATTGGCAGAAGGTGTCCATGTATATTGCACACCGCCTGAACCCTGCAATTGATAAGTTTGTCCGTAACAAATAAATCCATCAGGTCCTGCATCGGGTACAGGAGCTGAATTCACATTCACAATAACAATATCATTAGCGCTGCATCGTCCCAATGTTGCTGTTACAGTATATTGTGTTGTTACAGTTGGGTTGGCAACCGGATCAGGAATGGTTGTATTACTTAAACCAGTTGCAGGTGTCCATGAATAAATTGTTGCATTGGATATTAATTGCAATTGTGTTGAATTGCCCTCACAAATTGTTGGGTCAATTTGCGGAGTGAATGTAAGATTGTTGGTAAGGCCAACAACTGTATTGAAT
>JAYSWW010000015.1:0-2428 GCA_043717805.1 Ferruginibacter sp. | reverse complement strand
ATATTTCAATGACGTTCAATCATATTAAAAAATCGGTACTGATTGGCCTGTTTTTATACCTGCCGTTTCAATCCATGGCATGGGGCGTATTAGGGCACCGGATAATCGGTGAAATTGCAGAAAGCTATCTGACCAAAAAAGCAAAAAAGGAAGTATATAAGATACTGGGAACAGAATCAATTGCCATGTCGAGCAACTGGGCAGATTTCATTAAATCGGATCCCGCCTATGGTTATTTATACAACTGGCATTTTATCAATTTTAACAGCGGTCTGTCAGAAACACAATTCAATGATTATCTCAAAACTGATACAGCTACTGATGCTTATACGAAGATCAATTTTTTGGTAGCTGAATTAAAGAAGAAAGATCTTTCACCGGAAAATAAATTAATGTATTTACGCCTGCTGATCCATATTGCTGGAGATGTTCACCAGCCAATGCATGTTGGCAGGCTGGACGATCTCGGAGGTAATAAAATTAAGGTCATGTGGTTTAATGATGGCGCTAACCTGCACCAGGTATGGGATGAAAAGCTGATCAATTTTCAGCAGCTTAGTTATACTGAATATGTAGCTGCCATCAATCATACAAGCAAAGCTCAAAGAAATGAATGGTATTCAGAACCGTTGAGTTCATGGTTGTACCAGTCGTATAAATATGCAGAAAAGATTTATAGTGACATTAAACAGCCGGACCAGAAACTTGATTATAAATACAATTTCAATTATATAGGGATTCTGAATGAACAGTTATTAAAGGGTGGAGTACACCTTGCTGGTTTGCTGAATGAAATATTTGGTTAAACAACAGAGCCATACATTCAACCATTGCTTAAGCAAAAGAAATGTTTGTATCATTCTATCACTTCAAATAAAAGTAATTGAGTTTTTTCGAGGGGGTTAAAATTGTTATCAGAAATAAACAACAATGTTTTATGTCCGTTTTTTAATACAGGTCCAAATGTTACTCCCTCGATATTGTCTGTATAAATTCCAAGGTCATCCATATTTACCAATAATTTTTTGGTAATTGTTTTGAAATTGTTGTTTTCCTTCAACGAGGAAATGTTTTTTATATCAGTTGAACCATTAAGATTTGCAATAAAAACTTTTATGGTATTGGCCAGTCGCCCCGTAGAAAATGACCTTTCGATTACCAGTAATTTTCCTTCAGTAACATAAAGAATATCAGGTACGCCGTTGATCTTAAATGCATTTTCAGGTATGGAAGCATGTGCTACTGGTTCAAGTTTATAAGAATACTGGCTGATCAGTTTTTTGCTGCCGGTCTCAAATTTCAGGATTCGTATGAAGGCATTGTTTTCTATCACATCAGTTCTCGGACCGTCTTCATAAAGAGGTTCTTCTACACTCGCATAAAGTGTTTTGTAATTATCTGCAAAACAGATCCCTTCAATTGCACTGTTTTGCCTGGGCCCTTTGTCGAGGGCCTGCATGTGTAGGTTATATGGGATGGGAAAACTGTCAACGAATCTTCCTTTCAAATCAATGATCCTGATAGCCGGATCTGATAATACGGTATCTTTTCCTTTAACAATTCTCTCGCCTTCACTACTCCATACAAGTTGTTTACTGTTAGGGTTAAAACGAATGGCTTCCGGATCAGGAGTATTGTAAAGATCCTGTTTGTTGTTGGGGTAAATTTGCCCGCCGGGTTGCAGCATGTTTTTAACTGAAATAAACCGCAAACTGTCAATTCCTTTTTCAGCTAGGTAAATTTTTGCTGTGTAATAACGGGCAGGATTAATTGCACTTCTGTCATCACTGATCAGATAATAGCGGTCGTGTTTTGAATCATAATCGATGCCGGATAAGCCGCCAACGGTCGTTTTATTATATAACAAGTTATAAGGCACATCGTATTCTCCCAGGAATTTAATACCAGTAATATTTGCACCCGGCTGGGTAAAGGTTGATTTTTTTACTGTACTGCAGGAAGCAAGGAAACAGATACAGAATAAAAACAAAACGGACCTGGTACTGAATTGCATAGCCTAAGTTGAAAAGTAAAGGTAACGGTTGCATCTAATTGACGATGCACAAGAGCAGGAAAAATCCGGGTTAAAGTTAACATTGAAAACCAATAAGCATAAAAAACCCCGTCCGGAGTCGAACAGGGATTTTAATAGGTATTTTAGTTCATGTGTTTTTTTGGGGATATTGAATCTTACAGTTTTATCATGCAACTATAAAAATTTTTGCAAAGTGTCCCGGGTTGAATGTTAAACAACCTCAGTTGTCCTGCGTTGTTCTATGTTATAAAGCCAGGTTTCAGCCCTGATGGTTCTGTAAAATGATTCAATGTTTTTCGAAGGGTCTTTGGAATTTTTCTTACCGGCGACAATATTATTCTTGTTTATAACCGGTAATCTCAGATCAAAAAAACCAATTCCAAGTGCAATAAT
>JAYSWW010000140.1:0-5130 GCA_043717805.1 Ferruginibacter sp. | reverse complement strand
GCATGAGTCATGAGATCCGAACGCCGATGAACGCGATCATTGGATTTACAAAAGTGATTCTTAAAACAGATCTTTCACTCAAACAAAGAGAATATTTATCAGCCATAAAGATCAGTGGTGATGCATTGATCGTTTTGATCAATGATATCCTGGACCTTGCTAAAGTAGACGCCGGCAAAATGACATTTGAAGAAATTCCTTTTAAATTAAAAGCTTCCATTTCAGCAATGATCCATTTATTTGAACCCAGGATCGAAGAAAAGAATTTACAACTGGTAAAAGAATACGATGAAAAAATACCGGAGGTGTTGATTGGAGATCCTATGCGGTTGCACCAGATCATTTTAAACTTATTAAGCAATGCTGTAAAGTTTACCACAAAAGGTAATATCAGCATAAGCCTTCATTTATTGGAAGAAGATGAAGAAAAGGTGAACATAGAATTTACGATCAGTGATACAGGTGAAGGAATTCCCGAAAATAAAAGAGAAAGCATTTTCGAGAATTTTCACCAGGCATCCAGTGACACTTCCAGGCTTTATGGTGGAACAGGATTGGGGCTTGCCATCGTAAAACAATTGGTTGAATCCCAGGGTGGCGTTATTCAGGTTAAAAGTAAAGAAAATGAAGGATCGGTTTTCAGTTTTTCCTTAAATTTTAAAAAGACAAATGCAGAGCCCCATTCACAAAACACTTCAGATTTTAAACATGAGAATTCAGAAAACAAGTCAATAAAAGTGCTTGTGGCAGAAGACATAGCACTCAATCAATTGCTGATGAAAACCTTGCTAGACGAATTCGGATTTGAAATTGAAATTGCCGGCAACGGTAAAATTGCCATTGAAAAACTCCGTGAAAAAAAGTATGATATTATTTTAATGGATCTCCAGATGCCGGTTATGAATGGTTTTGAAGCTACTGAATATATCCGAAAAGAAATGAATGACAATATTCCAATCATTGCACTTACGGCTGATGTTACCACCGTTGATTTGGCCAAATGCAGGTCAGTCGGCATGAATGATTACATTTCCAAACCGGTTGATGACCGGGTTCTTTACAACACAATAATGAGCTATGTAAAAAAACCTGAAAACAAATCTGAAATAAAAAAACCAAAACCGGGGAAAAAAGAAATAGCAAAATGTACAAACCTTACCTATTTACAACAGCGCACAAAATCAAACCCGGAACTGATGACAGAGATCATTTCCTTATACCTGGCACAAACCCCGGAATTGATTGCTGCAATGAATCAAAGCCTTGAAAACAAGCAATGGAATACATTACAATCTGCTGCCCATAAAATAATTCCATCCTTTATAATAGTAGGCATAAACAATGAATATGAAATGATGGCCAAAAAAATACAGGAATATGCCAATACCCAACAACACTTGGCTGAAATACCCGGGCTGCTTTTACAAATTGAACAAATATGTGTGCAGGCCTGCAATGAACTGGAAAATGAGATAACAAATTTAAAAATTATCAAGAAATGAAAAACGAAAAAATCAAATTATTCCTGGTAGATGATGATTCATTGTTTCTAAAATCACTTGAAATTGAATTCAGGCAATTTTCTGATTTTAGTATTGAAACATTTCCCACAGGAGAACTGTGCATAGAAAATATGGATCACAACCCTGATGTAATCATCTTGGATTATCACCTGAATGAAATTTATGAAAATGCCATGAATGGCCTCGAAACACTGGACAAGATAAAAGAAATATATCCTGACATGCCCGTTGTGATATTATCATCCCAGGATAAAATTGAAGTTGCTGTAAACTGTATGCATCACAAGGCTTTTGATTACGTGGTAAAAAGTGAAACTGCCTTCATGCGGTTACAAAATATCATCAGCAATATTTTTAAGTACAAAAAAATGAATAAAGAACTGAACTGGTATATGGAAAGAATGTAACATCGGTTAACCTGTTCTTCCGGATTTTTAATAACATATTAACAATTAAACATGAATCAGGAAAACAAAGGCATTTCTATTAAAATCATGCTCGCAGATGATGACAAAGATGACTGCTATTTTTTTGAAAAGGCATTGAAGGAGATCAATATTGACAGTGAACTTACCATTGTGAACGATGGAGAAGAACTTATGAATTATCTTTCTGATAACCCAGAACGGTTGCCTGATATCATTTTCCTGGATTTAAGCATGCCACGAAAAACAGGCTTTGAATGCCTGTATGAAATGAAGGAAATTAATTTATTGAAAGTCATTCCTGTTATTTTACTTTCAACTTCTTATCCAAAAGACCTGAAATATGAAAACCAAATGATCGAAATACTTCACAACCTGGGTGCAAGAAATTTTATACGAAAACGCGGTGATTATGGATTGATAAAAAAGCAGATCCAACATGAACTTGAAATTATCCTAAAAACCAAAGTGAAAATTGAAAAGGTATAATTACCCATTCTAAATTCCATTACACATTTTTAAATCTTAACAATTGGTTACTAAAAAACTTAATGTATTACTCGCAGATGATGACCTGGACGATTGTGATTTTTTCAGAGATGCGTTGAATTCATTACCTGTTTCCACGCAATTGACAGCATTGCATGATGGAAATGAACTTATGAAAATGCTTACAAATGAGGAAGCTGAAATTCCTGATGTGCTATTCCTGGATATCAATATGCCCTGTAAAAACGGTTTGGAATGTCTTATTGAGATGAAAATGAAAAAAAAACTGAGCGAAATTCCAATAGTTAATTATTCAACTTCCGGTACACAGGAAAATATCAATGCTTTACTGAAAGCAGGTGCAAGTATTTATATCAGGAAACCCCGGAACTTTTCGCAGATCGGGAAAGTCATTCAACATGCATTGAATATGGCAGCAGAAAATATACCTTCAAATAAACAGTTAAAATATATCCTCAACGCATGAACATAAAACAACTGAATATTTTACTGGCTGATGATGATAAGGATGACCGGTTGTTTTTTAAAATGGCATTGGATGCATCATCTATTCCAACAAAACTTGTATCAGTAGCAGATGGTGAAATATTAATGAATTACCTGTCAGACAATATATCCTTACTTCCGGATGTGCTGTTTCTTGACCTGAACATGCCCCGTAAAAATGGTTTTGAATGTTTAACAGAAATAAAAAATAATAAAAAATTACACAAACTTCCTGTAATCATATTTTCCACATCATTTGAACAGGAAGTAGTTAATCAGTTATATCAAAATGGTGCAAGATATTTTATTCGAAAGCCTGCTGAGTTTTCTCAACTTAAAATCATTATAGAACAAACAGTTGAATTGTTAACAAAAACACATACCTCACATCCTACCAGGGAAGATTTTGTATTGACAATAACAAGTGATCATAAAACCCAAATTACCAACCCTGGGATACACTAATGAAACTGAAACATACTTATATAAGCAACAATAAAATTTACAGGTAAAATTTATTGATAAAATATTTTTATGGCTATAACAACGGATATGCATGAACTGAATATTGTACAAACTGAAGAGATAAAGGCCCTTAAAGCTTCCTTAGAGTCTGCCTATAAAGAACTTGCTTTCCTGAAAGAGGATAAAGGCAAAAGGGCGGAAGAAAGTTTCATTACAAGCAGGGAGTTATCTGTTCAGAACGAGGAAAAAGGAAACAGGGCTGCAGAATTGGTCATTGCCAATAAGGAACTTGCATTTCAAAATAAAGAAAAAGAAAACCGGGCGGCTGAGTTGGGTATTGCCAACAAAGAACTTGCTTTTCAAAACAAAGAAAAAGAAAATAGAGCCGCAGAATTAAGTATTGCCAATGAAGAACTAGCCTTTCAAAACGATGAGAAGGAAAAACGGGCGGCTGAACTAAGTATAGCCAATAAAGAACTGATCTTTCAAAACAAAGAAAAAGAAAAAAGAGCGGCTGAATTGGTTATTGCAAACAAAGAACTGGCCTTTCAAAACGATGAAAAGGAAAAACGGGCGGCTGAACTTAGTATTGCCAATAAGGAACTGATCTTTCAAAACAAAGAAAAGGAAAACAGGGCGGCTGAATTGGACATAGCCAATAAAGAACTGGCATTTCAAAATGAAGAAAAGGAAAAACGGGCTGCTGAGTTAATCATTGCAAACAAAGAATTGCTTGCTTTTACCTACATTTCAAGCCATGATCTACAGGAACCTTTGCGTAAAATACAAACATTTGTAACGATCATTCTTGAAAATGATGAAAAAAATCTTTCTGAAAACGGGAAATACAATTTCCTGAGAATGCAACTGGCTGCAGGCAGAATGCAACAACTGATAGATGACCTGCTTACTTTCTCCCGTATCAGCACAACAGAACTTATTTTTGAAAAAACCGAGCTTAAAATAATTGTTGAAGAAGTAAAGAATGAGCTCAAAGATGTAATACTTGAAAAAAATGCAGTGATCGAAGCAACCGAACTTGGCCCGGCTAATATCATTCCTTTCCAATTCCGGCAATTGATGTACAACCTGATCAGCAATGCACTCAAGTTTTCAAATCCATCTACAACGCCGCATATCATTGTAAAAAGCAGGAAAACGACAGGAAGCTCATTAAATGAAGCATCTATACCCGGACAGCCTGATAAATTTTCGCCAGATAAAAATTATTGCCACATCCAGGTTAAAGACAACGGCATCGGGTTTGAACCTCAATTCAGTGAAAGAATATTTGAAGTTTTTCAAAAATTACATGGAAAAGAAGTATATGCCGGTACCGGGATAGGCCTCGCCATTGTAAAAAAGATCATTGAGAACCACAGTGGTATCATAACCGCCACCGGTGAACTTAACAAAGGGGCTCAATTTGACATTTACATTCCTGCAAAGTAATTACTTTTCCCCTATTCCACTTGTGTAAGCTGTCAATCAATCATATAAAAAGCAGCTAACTATTTCCAATTATGTGAATTATATAACTCATTTACAAAATTATGTAATGTTTTATACGCAAAAGCTTATCAACTTTACCAGTTGAGGGATAAAATTATACCAATGACTAATTCAAAAGTAATTTCAAATAGAAAAAACCCAAACACAGATCAGCACAAATTAAATGTATTGATGGTTGAAGACAACCTGTTAAACAGCAAATTACTGTC
>JAYSWW010000139.1:0-1996 GCA_043717805.1 Ferruginibacter sp. | reverse complement strand
CTTTGGCTTTCCCGCTTTCATCATCCTGGATGAAAATGGAAATCGAATACATACTCAAAACAGTGAATACCTGGAAGATGGTAAAAAAAGTTATAATAAAAATAAAGTGAAAGACTTTTTAGAAATGTGGAGCCCTAAAGCACTGGATCCAAAAATGTATACTGGAAAAAATTCATAAAAGTTTAATCGTTTATAAAAATGTAAACAAGCCAAAAGACAAAACCGGTAAATCAAATGCATACTGCTTCCAATAAATTCTTAGAACTGGTTCAAAATCCATTCAAATTCATATTCTTCCTCTTAACAAAGTTACCAGCAGCATATTTCAGCGGCATAAGATTAAAATATGCAGATGAAGAACATGCTATAGTAACGGTACCTTATAAATGGTTTTCTAAAAACCCCTTTAAAAGTACCTATTTTGCTTGTTTGAGTATGGCTGCTGAAATGAGTACAGGTTTACTGGCGATGGCATATACTTATAAAAAAGAACCTTCCATTGGTTTACTCGTAATTAAAACTGAGGGTACATTTTTAAAAAAAGCAACCGGTATTACAACTTTCAGTTGCGAAGACGGCCCGGTATTTAAACAGGCGATCGATGAAGCTGCATCATCGGGTAAAAGTGTAACTGTAGCCGCAAGAAGCACTGGTAAAGATATTTCAGGGGATATAGTAGCTGAATTTATCATAACATGGTCGTTCAAAGCAAGGAGACAATAATTCATCTTTCTTATTAAAAATTACAACTACTGCTAATTTTGTAAATTGCATTTTCAATTTGTTCAATAATTTTATTGCACAATGACCAAAGTACTATTATGTCAAAAGAACTTAGCAAACAGCAGGCCTTAGAATATCACGCCAAAGGAAGGCCGGGAAAAATAGAAGTTATTCCAACCAAAGAGGCTAAAACACAACGGGACCTTTCCCTGGCCTATTCCCCCGGTGTTGCCGAACCCTGTAAAGAGATCGCAGAAAATCCTGATGATGTTTATAAATACACAGCCAAAGGGAATTTAGTGGCCGTTATTTCAAATGGCACAGCAGTACTGGGATTGGGCGATATTGGCCCGGCAGCAAGCAAGCCAGTCATGGAGGGTAAGGGAGTATTATTCAAGATATTCGCTGATATTGATGTATTTGATATTGAAATAAATGAAACAGATCCGGTAAAATTTGTTCAGATCGTAAAAGCCCTTGAGCCAACCTTTGGGGGCATCAACCTGGAAGACATTAAAGCTCCTGAATGTTTTTACATAGAACAGGAATTAAAAGCACAATGCAATATTCCGGTCATGCATGATGACCAGCATGGAACTGCCATCATATCGGCTGCAGCTTTATTGAATGCACTGGAGATTCAGAAGAAAAAAATAGAAAAGGCAAGATTTGTTGTAAATGGTGCCGGTGCAGCTGCAGTGGCATGTATGAAATTATATGTTTCATTGGGTGCAAAGCCCTCAAATTTCATGGTATTTGACAGAAAAGGGATCATCTATAAAGGAAGAGAAAATATTGATGAACAGAAAAAACCTTTCAGCGCTGATGCGAAATTCAAAGATTATGATTTAGCCAGGGCAATGAAAGATGCAGACGTTTTTGTTGGCTTAAGTGTTGCAAACATTTTGTCTCAGGACATGGTGAGATCCATGGCAAAAAACCCCATCGTTTTTGCTATGGCAAATCCGGATCCTGAAATAACTTACGAAGCAGCTACTGCTACCCGTAAGGATATTATCATGGCAACCGGAAGAAGCGATTATCCCAACCAGGTGAACAATGTATTGGGTTTCCCTTACATTTTCAGGGGTGCATTGGATGTCAGGGCAAGGCAGATAAATGAAGCAATGAAACTGGCAGCAGTAAAGGCTTTATCAGAACTTGCAAAATCTCCTGTGCCGGATATAGTTACACTTGGATACAATGAAAAAAATATTTCATTTGGACCAACCTATATTATTCCAAAACCCATTGATCCCCGTTTATTGTCAAC
>JAYSWW010000138.1:0-5139 GCA_043717805.1 Ferruginibacter sp. | reverse complement strand
TTTTGGTGCTACGGAGAATATCTTATATGATGCACATCCTCATATCGGCACAAATAAGTTACCTGCTATAATAACTGCCATGCGGCAACTTATCATTGATTGTGGCGGGAAAGTTTTGTTTGAAAAGAAAGTTGTTGATATAACGATTGAAAAAGGAATTGTACGTGCAGTACAGACTGCCGACAAGGAGAATTTTACTGCAGATGATTTCATCATTGCAACGGGCCATTCTGCCAGGGATATTTTTGAACTGCTGCATAAAAAAAACATACTGATCGAAGCAAAACCATTTGCATTGGGTGTAAGGGTTGAACATCCTCAATCACTGATCGATACCATACAATACCATTGTGCTGTAAAAGATGAATTGCTGCCGCCGGCTTCTTACAGCCTGGTTCAACAGGTTAATGACAAAGGCGTATTTTCCTTTTGCATGTGCCCCGGTGGAATTATTGCGCCTGCGGCCACGGATCCCGGCGAATTGGTTGTAAATGGCTGGAGCCCATCCAAAAGAAATAACCCATTTGCAAACAGTGGTATGGTTGTACAGGTATCATTACAGGATGCAATGAATGAAACAAAACATTTTAAATTAAAAGAAGACGACCCGCTTGTCTTCATGCATTTTCAAAAACTGATAGAACAAAGGGCGTTCAATGCCGGAGGCGGAAAATTCATTGCTCCTGCAATGAATATGGTTGATTTTACCAATCATAAAATTTCTGCAACACTACCGAAAAACTCATACTTGCCGGGATTGAAAAGCACTGATCTCCAAACCGTGCTGCCGGCATTCATTTATGATACTCTGGAAAAAGGTTTTATTTCTTTTGGAAAAAAAATGAAAGGTTTTTTTACCAATGAAGCAATTGTGGTAGCAACCGAAAGCCGAACCTCCAGCCCGGTTAGAATTCCAAGGCATCCGGATAACCTTACACATCCTCAATACAACAATCTGTATCCCTGCGGAGAAGGTGCCGGTTATGCAGGTGGTATTGTAAGTGCAGCAATGGATGGGGAGAATGTTGCGGCGAGGATCGTTGAAAAACTTATCGGTAAAAAATGACATTTTGTATTACCTCACCCCACCCCTCTCCAAAGTAGAGGGAGGAGAATTCCGAATCAATTCGTATAATTCGTTTTAAGAATTCGTATCATTATTTCTTTCCTTTCATACATTTAAAGCATACTATTTTAATAAACAACCTATTTTTACGGGAATTATATTTTTATCAATATGAATATTTTAGAACTACAAAACATTAAAAAATATTTTGCCACTCAAAAAGCCGTCGATGACATCAGCATGAATATTGAAGAAGGCTGCATCTTTGGCTTACTGGGCCCCAATGGTGCAGGTAAGACTACTTTGCTGAGGATGATTACCGGAATTTTTTACCCGGACAGCGGTCAAATCATGTTCAACGGAAAGGACTTCAATGCCATGAATGATACCATGAACATCGGTTATATGCCGGAAGAAAGAGGGCTTTACAAAAAAATGAAGATAGGTGAACAGGCCTTGTACCTTGCCCGATTGAAAGGAATGAGTAAGTCTGATGCCATGGACAGCATTAAAAAATGGTTCATAAAATTTGAAATGGAAAGCTGGTGGAATAAAAAAGTAGAAGACCTCAGCAAGGGCATGAGTCAAAAGCTACAGTTTGTTACTACTGTTTTACACAGGCCCAAATTAATCATCCTGGATGAACCCTTTAGCGGACTGGATCCTGTAAATGCAAACCTGATCAAAGACGAAATCTTTAACCTTGCAAAAAACGGCAGTACCATTATCTTCAGTACACACCGGATGGAACAGGTGGAAGAAATCTGTGATCACATCGTTTTGGTAAATAAAGGAAAAAAAATACTTGATGGCACGGTACAAAATGTAAAACAGGATTTTAAAGAAAATATTTACCAGTTAGGGGCACAGGTTTTACCAGAGCACCTGATGACGCATATTTTTGAAGTAGTAAAACATCAGCCTGACAAATTGTTATTGAAATTAGGTGATGGCACTTCCTCCAATGAGGTGCTGAAATTCTTCATAAACCAGGGTGTAAACATTCATTCATTTAATGAAGTATTGCCCAGCCTGAATGACATTTTCATTAAACTCGTAGAAGGCACTTCCAATGCAAGGGCTTTTGAAAAGATCAATTAATTTATAATAACAAACATATGAATAAGACAGGATTAATCATCAGCCGTGAATATTTTTCCCGTGTAAAAAAGAAATCTTTTTTATTTACTACGATCCTTGTGCCGTTGGTGATCATCGGGTTTTATGCAGCCATCATTGCGATTACAATCAGTAGCAGCGGAGATAAACAATCCATTGCAGTGCTGGATGAAGCCAATTTATTCAATGGGAATATTGAGCATAAGGATAAGTCGATAGAATTCAAGTTCATAAAAAATGAAACAGAAAAAGATTTTGTTAATAAATATAAAGCCGGTGGCTTTAATGCATTCTTATATATTCCTGCTTTTGATATTCAAAAACCGGAAAAATTTATACTGCACAGTCAATCCTCTGCCAGTCTGGGAACAACCTCTGCATTGGAAAGAATGATCAACAAAGCCATTGAAGACAAACGACTAATTGCCCAGGGCATTGATCCAAAAAAATATGAAGCCATAGCCGCAGATATCAACCTTGGCAATACCATTGATACAAATGAAGGTGGAAAGGCAGGTATGGCAGGCGTTGCATATGCCGTATCATTTGCCTGCGGTATTCTTATTTATATGATGATGATCATTTACGGCACACAGGTAATGCGTGGCGTTACGGAAGAAAAAACCAACAGGATCGCCGAAGTGATGGTGAGTTCTGTTAAACCATTTCAACTGATGATGGGGAAAATAATTGGCATTGGCGCTGTTGGGCTTACACAGTTTGCAATCTGGATCATTTTAATGTTCCTGATGCAATTTGCAATTCCACTCATTTTCCCCGACCTGTTGAACCAGGTAAGTGCAACCGCCAATCAATCTGAAACAGCAACGATGGCAGCAAATGTTATGCAAAGCCTTTCATCCTTACCGCTGTTTAAAATTGTTTTTTCATTTTTATTTTATTTCCTGGGAGGATACCTCACCTATGCTTCCTTGTTTGCAGCGATCGGCAGTGTTGTGAGTGAGGATCAGCAGGAAGCACAACAATTGGTTTTCCCTGTGTTGATGCCGATCATACTTGGCTTTGTCATCATGACAAAAGCGATCAATGAACCAAACAGCAGCCTGGCAGTTTTTGGCAGTTTATTCCCATTAACTTCTCCCATCGTTATGATGGGCAGGATCACTTATGACATTCCCATGTGGCAAATGGCTGTATCTATGATCTTATTAATAGGTTGCTTTTTACTTTTCACCTGGATAACAGCAAAGATCTATCGTACAGGTATATTAATGTATGGTAAAAAACCAAGCTGGAAAGAGATGATCAAATGGGGATTTAAAAGATCCTGATCCTTTAAAAATATTACTTGTTTTCCGTCAATATGAAATGATTGATTTCATCAGAAGCCGTACAGACTTGTCAATCCTGAATAACCAATTGAAAAGTTATGAACCTGTGTTTAAGAATTAAGTTCCAAAAACAGCTTTGTGTATTTCGTACCTGGCATATTTATACAACAGGCCGGTTATCAGGAAAATGATCGCAAAAAAACTACCGATCAAAAATCCAATACTTCCATAAAGTATGGATGAAGGTTTTTTAACTTCAAACGGAGGATCGGGCCTGTCCAATGTTGCAATAATGGGCGTTACTTTTTGTAAACGCCAAAGGGCTTCTTCCCTGTTATTGGCAGATGCATCACGCTGACGGGTTACCCATTCTTTTTGATTTGCCAGGTTTTCCTTTGGTATGCTGAATTCAATTCTTTCAGAAGGAACAAACAATGTTGTGTTTGCCAAACGAATCGCCTTCCTGTCAAAAGAATTCAATACTACATCCAGTGAATCAATCTTACGAATGGTGAAATCGTAATCAAGTTTTGCTTTTTTTATTTTCAGGTCTTTATAAAACTCAGATATTTTGTCAATGAATTTATAACATACAGGGCTGATTAGTTCCTTGCCGGTATTGCTGTAATTAAGTTCAAGAATTCCGTTTTTATTGATCTTTGCTGCCATTCCGCCTTTTAGCATGTCCCCACCCAATGCAGCAAGTGCTCCGCTGTCTGCTGGCATTTTTATAGAAGAAGCAAAAAATGATTTTGTCTTATTATAATTTTCAACCAGTAATTCTGCAATTGTTTTATTCCCCATTTCCGGTAATCGCTGCATGGCAACTGCTTCGCGTACATTGCGGCTAAGGGCAAGTTCTACAATATTGATAGAAGCTTCCTGGCTGAAACTTTTTGGCGATTCAGAAATACCCAATAAACTACTGAGGGCGCTTGTTGAAGCTGAATTGTCTGAGGATGCTGTTAATGGGAAAACTGAAGACCTGACAGAATAAACAGGTTTTATATTCCTTGCATACAGGAACAACAATGCAGCAAAGAGGAGCCCGCCAAACAGAACAATATATTTATAGCGGCTTATTTTTAAAAAAATTTTTTTTATCAGTTCGTTTGTTGTCACAAAATGAATTTTTACTTTATGTATTTAAAAATAATCCCTGTAAGTATAACCGGTATAGATGCAACGATCACTGATTTTACAAGGTCAGAAATTTCAGCACCTTCAGGCCTGAAAGGAACTGTTACAACGGACCCTTCTTCTACCTTTGGATAAAAATGAATTAAGCCCAAACTCTTGGTACGCCTGCTTTTTCCGTTGGCATAAGTTACGAATATTCTTTTTCTCCATGGCCTTAATCCATACCCGCCGGCTTTGTCAATATAAAACTGTATGTTTCTGTGATCCCTGTCAAATGTGATCTTCAATGGAGATTGCACCGTTCCTGTAACTGTAACAAAAGGATTTATTTCAGGAATAAAAATGACGTCTCTTTCCTGTAAAACAATGTCATGTTTAGAGTTTCTGTATTTCAAGGCTCTGAACAAGTCTATACTTACGGGTTCATCCAATGATTTTATTGCGGTTGACTTACTTTCATTGAGTTGCATCCCATTACTATCCAATTGTGGCTTGTCCATCATCTTCTCACGAAAGAAATCA
>JAYSWW010000137.1:0-2003 GCA_043717805.1 Ferruginibacter sp. | reverse complement strand
CCCACAAATTTCAGCACATTGCCAAGATATTCACCAAATGCTTTCAGGTCAACGGATTTGATGGTAATGTCATAACCATCCGCAGCATGACCGCATATGTATTGTGTTTTACTGTCAAAAGTATTAGTTGCCTTATCGAGTAACTTTATCCAGTTGCTGATATCTGCTCCGGCTGTTTTATCAATAAACGGATGTCTTCGGTTAAAGACCAGGTCACCCATATGTACAATATTGGAATGTTGAAAATGAACCAGGCTGTCGCCATTGGTATGTCCTGCCCCGAAATAGTACAGGCATATTTTTTCTTTGCCAATTGTTTCGCACCATGTATCCGTATACGTTTGATCGGGGTATAATTGTTTGTCTGCTGTGTTCTGTTTAATTGCAGAGTTTTGCTGGTTAATCTTACTGTTTGTATGTGCCAGCAGATGCGGTACCAGGTTTTTAAATGCAATGTTACCTGCTGTATGGTCGGCATGATGATGCGTATTTATCAGCAATCTGAATGGTTTATCAGTTTTTGTTTTTAATTCATCTATGAGGTGTTGTGCAGTATCAGGAAATTGTGCATCTACAACGATCGTTCCTTCATTGTTAAGCATAAATAAGATGGTGCCTCCTTTTTCAGTAAAAACGCCAATATCATCTGAAAGCATTTTTATTTTCCAGGAAGGATCTGCCAAAAAAGCTGCCAATGAATCATTGTTTAAAAAATTGAAGGCAGCTAATGTAAGCCCTGTATTGCGGAGGAAGTTTCTGCGTTGCATAAAAAATTAATTTAACAGGATAGTAAATTACGACATTTTATAAATCAAATGAGTTGCAGAATTGTTGTAAAACCGGGTAATTTGCCTGATGAATTTTGTTTAATATTCCATCTTTCTTAATGAAGGTGCCTTGAACCAGGTAAAAATCACAACGGCCAATGTCATACATCCACCAAAAATTACAGATGTTACTGTGCCCATCAACTTTGCGGTAACTCCGCTTTCAAATTGCCCCAGTTCATTGGAAGAATTGATGAACATACTGTTTACCGACATTACCCTTCCTCTCAATTCATCCGGTGTTTTCAATTGAAGGATGGTACTGCGAACGATCACACTAACACCATCCATACAGCCGCTCATGAGCAATGCTGCAAATGACAACCAGAATAATTTGGAGATGGCAAAAAGAATGATGCACAATCCAAAACCTGCAACAGCAATGAATAATATCCGTCCCTGTCTGCGTTGAAGCGGCCTGATGGTAAGCGTGGTAACTGTTATGATGGATCCTATATCAGCAGCGGCATTCAGCCAGCCAAAGCCGATGGGGCCAATGTTTAATATGTCTTTTGCAAAAACCGGGACCAATGCTACTGCTCCACCAAATAAAACAGCAAAAAGATCAAGTGACAATGCACCGAGGATTTCTTTTGTTTTAAAAACATAGCTCAAACCTTCTTTAACACTTTGCCATGTTTTTGTTGCTGCAATAACCAATACGGGTTTAACAGAAAGCCTGTTTAGAAAAAAATAGCTTCCCGTAATAAAAAACAGAATAACATAAAAACTTTTATTGATACCGACCAGTGCTATTAAAAACCCGGCACTGGCATGCCCGCAGATTGATGCAATTAACCAGGTTGCAGAACTGATAGATGCAGCAGCCGGTAATATTTCTTTGGGAACGATCTGCGAGATCATAGCCGAAAAAGTGGGGCCTGAAAATGCCCTGATGGCACCGGTAATTCCTATTACCGAACAAATTAAAACTGCAATGGTCCAGTGATGAAAAAGAGATGCCGTATAGTTGGTGGATAAAAGGATGAATAGCAGGATACAAACAATGTATCCAAGTACACAGCTTAGCAATAATTTTCTTTTTTCATTGATGTCGATGTGATGACCCGCATACAATGCAAGCGAAAGTGCCGGGATCACCTCTGACAAACCAACAAAGCCAAGTGCAAGCTTACTGCTTGTTAAAATATAGATCCACCAGCCAATAACGGTGCC
>JAYSWW010000136.1:0-2003 GCA_043717805.1 Ferruginibacter sp. | reverse complement strand
AAAAATTCTGATCATGGAAACAGCTGTTATTAAATATTTAGGAGAAACTTTTGACCTTCCCATTCCATCTCATACAACAAGGGAACAACTTGAAATATTCCTTGCTGAAAAAATCAACGATCTGATCTTAAATGATTTTTCAACACTGGTACATATTTTATACCGGATTGACGTAAGTGAACCGAAAATAAAAACCTTGCTTCGGGAAAACCCCGAATCCAATGCAGGCAGGATAATGGCAGCACTCATCATTGAGAGGCAAATGCAAAAAATAATATCACGCCGGCAATCGGGCCGTGATGATAAAAACAAGATAGATGAAAATGAAAGTTGGGATATTTAGTTTTGCTGCAATTGTTCTTTATTCGGATTTCGGGTAAAAATCAGTTCCCTTACTTTTTCCTTGTCTTCCTTTTCTTTTTTAAGATCGAACATGGTTCCAAAAATATGATCCCATAAAGTACTGCTCACACCAAACCCTTTGTCTTCATCTTTATAATGATGAAGGTGATGATTTCGCCACAAACCTTTCATCCATTTAAAAGGAGGGTTCCGGGCATGAATGGCATAATGCATACTTCCATAAATAAGGTATCCAAACATAAAGCCAGGGAAGAAAGAAAAAACATTCTTACCTAAAAAAAGATAGAACATTAAAAAAAATGCAGAAGCAATGATCAGGCTGGGGGCTGCCGGCATGAACAATCTTTCCTTATCTCTTGGATATTCATGATGGTTCCCGTGAATCAGGTAATGAATTTTTTGCCCGGTTTTACTTTGTGCATGATAATGAAACGCAAAACGATGAAGCATATATTCGGTAAGACTCCAGAATAACATTCCACCGATGTAAAATAAAAAAACAGACGTACCGGAAATGTTTAACTTTTCCAGTGAATAATAAGGCAATAAGATCAGCACAGGCAGGTACATCCCCCAAATAACCAACGGATGCGTTTTTGTAAGAAATTCCAGGTATTGATTTTTAAATAATTGGGCTTGCCCTTTATTATGTATTTTATCAAATTCCATTTATAGGGTTTATACCTGCAAATATACAAAATCATTTTTTTTACATGCAAGTGGTAATACTAAATTTGCTAACCTAATATATTTATATGAAACTTGTTACCTACATAAAAGATGAGCATGAACAACTGGCATTATTGGTTGATGGATTGTTATATGATACAGATCAATTACACCCAGACCTTCCTGTCAGCATGGCCATGTTTTTAAACTACTGGGACGATGTAATGCCACTTGCTATGGCTGTTGAGCAACGTATAAAAGACGGGCAGGGCAGAACGATCATTTCAACTCCTTATGATGATGCTTACCTGTTGGCACCGGTACCCCATCCAAGCAGTTGCAGGGACGGGTATGCTTTCAGGCAACACGTTGCGGCCGCCAGGAGAAACCGTAAAGTGGATATGATACCTGAATTTGACCAATACCCCATTTTTTATTTTACAAATCACAACAGCATACAAGGTCCGGGTGATGTTTATTGCATGCCCGATCATTTTGATAAACTTGATTTTGAACTGGAAGCGGCCATTGTGATCAACAGGTCTGGCAGAAATATCAAAGCTGCAGAAGCTGATGATTATATAGCAGGGCTGATGATCATGAACGACCTGAGTGCAAGAACATTGCAAATGGAAGAAATGTTATTAAATCTCGGCCCAGCTAAAGGAAAAGATTTTGCAACAGCAATCGGGCCCGTGCTTGTTACATTAGACGAACTTGAAAAATTTGAGGTACCCTGTAAGGAAGGCCATACCGGCAAATCCTGGAACCTGGGTATGAAATGCATGGTGAATGGAGTAAAGGTTAGCGAGGGAAATCTGGGTGATATGGACTGGACATTTGCAGAGATCATTGAACGCAGCAGCTATGGCGTAAACCTTTATGCAGGTGATGTGATAGGAAGTGGCACTGTTGGAACCGGTTGTTTTTTAGAATTGAATGGCACCGGAAAACTCAACGATCCCAACTAC
>JAYSWW010000135.1:0-2007 GCA_043717805.1 Ferruginibacter sp. | reverse complement strand
TTTATAAGCCCGTCCTGCCATCTCGCAAAGCCCTTTTCTTTCCTTTGTTTTTCCGCTCCCATTCAAGCATTTCGGCAGTTTTATCTATTTTTTTGGGTTTATCCGAAGTTGTCACTTCTGTTTTTTTAGGAGCCCCCGGTATAACCAGGTTATTCCTTGACCATTCTTCAGTTCTGATTAACCTTCCCGATCCGGGCTCATAATACTTCCATATTCCGTCTTTAACACTGTAAGGTTCAGCTTTTACAATTTTATAATCTACGATTTCTCCACTGCCTGTACCATAAACAGCAATGGTATCATAAGGCGCATCGGGGTTATATCCTTTCCAGTTTTCTTCTCTTTCAAGGTCGCCCAGGTAAGTATAGTATTGTTGCAGGCCATCTTTACCGCCAAGTATATAATGCTCAACTCCAATCAGGTCGCCCTGAAGGTTGTACCTTCTCCAGTATCCATCTTTTACGCCTTTCTTATAAACGCCTTCCTCTTCATAACCGGGCTCACCCCTAATCTCATCAATATGCACCACCCATTTTCCCTGTTTTTGGCCGGATTGGTTGATCGCATTTATTGTATCGCCTTTTGCATTGAATTGATACGATTTGTATTGGGCAAAGCCGTTGGATACCAATATAAACTGTATAACTGCAAGCAATGCCATGCTTTGAAATGCTGATTTTTTCATTTGATGAATCGTGGATTTAAGAGAACCTTATTAATAAACTATTTTTTAAACCAAAAATTGTATCCAAATTTACATGATTACAGTTTTTGAAAAATGTTAATTCTGTTATTGAGATGAAAGATTATAAAAAATATTTTACAATCGATGCACCACCCGAAGATGTATACATAGCATTGACGAATGAGGCTACCATCAGGTTATGGAGCGGGGAAGAAGCCATTATGCCTTTGGAAGCGGGCTCAGAATTTTCCCTGTGGGATGGAAGCATTGTTGGAAAGAACCTGGAATTCATTCCCGGAAAAAAGATCGTACAGGAATGGTATTTTGGAGCCCAGGAACTTCCTTCAATAGTAACCATCATATTACATTCAGCAAAAACCGGAACATCTGCAGAATTGAGGCATACCAATATTCCTGATGATGATTATGAAAATATCATTGAGGGATGGAATGAAAATTATTTCGGATCCCTTATTGATTTTTATGATGAATAAATTTTTAAAAGGGATATTTCTACCCGCAGATATTTACCGGGTAATGAAAAACATTTCCGTTCAGCAAAAATTCCTGCAACAAAACACAGCGACTATCTTACAGGATGCGTTGAAAAAAACGGATGGATCCCTGGACACTGATGACCTTAAAAAAATAAATCAATATTACGGTCTTGCTGTACCGGCCATCCTCGGCGAAGCATTCTGTGCCTTCAGGGGAAATCCGATGACATTGGCTGAAAGATGGGCAAGCACCAGCCAGGGCGCCATGACAGGTTTGTTTGATGATTTTTTTGATAAAGATTATATGTCGGATGAAGCCGTTGAAAAAATGATCAGCCACAGAAATGATTCTTTCATAAAAAAGTCTAACCAGCAATTGTTCGACCTGTTCTACCAAAAAGCACTGCAACTGGCACCTGATAAAAAACTTATGCAGGAATGCCTGATGGAAGTTTATAAAGCACAGGTGGCAAGTAAAAAACAGACCGGCAATTTTATTTCAAAAGATGACCTTACAGAACTGACTTATCATAAAGGAGGCAGTTCTGTAGTATTTTACCGCTCTGCATTTTCTCCTGCTGCATCGGGCAAGGAAATAAAATTATTATATAACCTCGGCGGTTTGATGCAACTTTCCAATGATATTTTTGATATCTATAAAGACAGGGAAGCCAACATAAAAACACTGGTAACAGAAACTAAAAACATAAAAGATATCAGGGATCTTTTTAAAACCCGGTTACATGAATATTACCTGCAAGCATTTGAAACAGGTTACCCAAATAAAAATGTGCGGATATTTTTAAACATCATTTCCATAGGCAT
>JAYSWW010000134.1:0-2011 GCA_043717805.1 Ferruginibacter sp. | reverse complement strand
CAAATTGATTTATTGAGCAGACCAAAAATTGTCTGAAAATATATAGCTGTACCCGCAAATACTTTTCACCTCACTGCTCTTTAATGTTTTTGAAACGTGACAAACAAATGTTTCCAGTTCTGACATTGATTTGAAGAACTGATTGGTGAACTGACGTTTGAATTTTGCCCATATTTTCTCTGCTGGATTTAGTTCCGGACTATATGGAGGCAGGAAGATGAGAATAATGTTGGCAGGGATCTTCAATGACTTGGCTTTGTGGAAAGCTCCATTATCCAAGACCATCAGCTTTAATTCATTTTCATGTTGAAGAGAAAACTGATCTAGGAATATCTGGAAAGTACTTCCATTGCAATTGGGCAGCTCCATCAAGAAACTATCCCCCGTGATGGGTGAGAAAGCACCAAACAGATACGTGGACAGAAACACTTGTTGAAATTTACAAATTGGCTTAACACCTTTAGCCGTAAGGGTTCTGCCCGCTCTGGTGAAAAGACCGAATCTGCTTTCATCTTGAAAATATAGATTTATTGAAGCATACTCATTAACGGCTAGGACCTGTGCCTCTCGACAGGTTTGAGCGAAGTTTTTTTAAAAGTGTTCACTCGTTCGTCATCCTTTTTAGCGTGGTATTTCCTTGCCACTTTGACTTTAGACCCAAAGTTTTTGACGCAATACTTCAACAACGTGTTGTAGGCCACTGGGTTGTTTAACTCCGTCAGAACCCATTCCTGAAGTTCCTTGTAACCACGAATGCCGTTTTCGGGGTCGTTAAGTTTTGCTTCCAACTTCTTGTGCTCTTCTGCACTAATCTTGCTGGGCTTGAATCCTTTCTTGTTGTGGCTAAGTAAATCAGCTATGCCACCCAACTTGTAAAGCGTTCTCCACTTGTGAACACTGTAACTGCAAAGACCTGTTTCATCCATCAGCTCTCTTTTAGAAACCGATCTGTTGTCATGTTTTTTCATCACCAACAATAGCTTGATCCTGGGCTGCAAAAAGGGAATGGAAGATTTCAATAAAGACCTCAGCTCTTGAAGGCTCTCTTTTACCGGAATGGTAAGTGCTAACGACATATTGTTTATTTATATAACAGACCAAATATAATAAAAAAAACGCAAACCACCTATTGGTCTGCAATATTATTCAAATTAGTATCATACTTGGTGCACATCTTTTTAATTGCAAAGTTCCATTTATCGTTTCGGGATATTAGTATCATAAATATGTAAATACCTATTACCTAATTCATCCATCCTTTTCTAATTTTATGATAATTGAAATAGGCTAGGTAGAAGGCGATATAGCAAAATAGTGCAGAGCCAATTTTTTTCATAAAATATAGTAATAAAATAATAATAAGTGGCTATATCATTGATAATGATATTGTTGCTTTTATAGCGATTAACGCAGGGGTAATTGGCAGCTATTTTAATCTACACAAACCTAGATCTAAATCATAGGTACATAAAGTAAAAAAAAAGAAACATCTTCTCTATGCAGAAAAAACAAATAATACACCCAGACCGGGATTTGAATTTTGTAACAGGCGCCTACTCGGATGGCGTTGTGGCAGACGGGCTGCTATTTGTAAGCGGACAGGCAGCCGTGGATTTTAAGACATCAGCTTTTGTGTTGGGCAATATCGAAGAAGAAACTATCCGCACTTTAGACAATATAAAGGCAATCATCGAAGCGGCGGGCGCCACAATGGATGATGTGGTAAAGTGTACCGTTCATCTTACGGATATCAACGATTTTGATCGCTATAATAAAGTATATGGCACATATTTCACGGGTATCAAACCTGCCCGAACCACCGTGCAGTCTGTGCTGGCAGAAAACATAAAAGTGGAAATTGATGCCATCGTAAAAATGCCCAAACCATAACAGCTTATGTTTTCTGGCGGGTATCAAATACTTAATATGGATGAAATAAGTACACCTGCCTTGGCATTGTACCCATCTATTGTACAGCAAAATATCAGCAAGGCAATTGAAATGGCGGGTC
>JAYSWW010000133.1:0-5190 GCA_043717805.1 Ferruginibacter sp. | reverse complement strand
AGCTCAGTTATTTTAAAGATGCAGATACAGAAACACTGGAAGGCAATTGGGTGCCAGCACCGGACCAGGAAGGCGATTGCGGTTACGGAACCACATCTTTACAACGCCGCGTTTTGAAAAAAGATTATTCATTTTATGATATAACAACTCCAAAAAAGAAACCTGATAATTCAACAGTTAAAAAAATTCAGGAACTGAAAGATAAAAAGAAGGGCAGCGAACCTATAGCAAAGCAAATTCCTAAAAAGAAAGAATCGGAGTTGAAACGAAGGAATGAGATCATGCAGGAGCCCGCAGAATTACCGGTGGCTCAAAAACCCATGCAGGATAAAATAACAGCGCCTGCCCGTAATTTTGAAAAGAGGAATAATACCATTCTGAAGACCATCGATGTTGAAAATACCACCGTTAAGGTTGACTTGTATGACAATGGTGAGGTTGACGGTGATAGTATTTCACTATTTTACAATGGCAAATTATTATTGTCAAGAAAAAGATTGTCTGAAAAGCCCATCACTTTAAACATAATGGTAGACAATGATAAGTTAATAAATGAACTGGTGATGTATGCAGAAAACCTGGGTTCAATTCCTCCAAATACAGCATTGATGATTGTAACAGACGGACCAAACAGGTACGAAGTCCGCATCACATCTGATCTGCAAAAAAGCGGCGCCATTCATTTTATACGAAAACAATCACCCGGAACTAAATAATTATTCAACTTCAGAATAAATCCCGGCTGCTTTTCTAAAAAGATCAGCCGGCAAAATATGATTAAAACTTCAGGTTCCAGGTAATGGATGGAATGATGGGAAATATTGAAACCTGTTTTGCCTGAACTTTCAAAGTACCGTTGTAAGGGCTTCCCGACTGATCATAATATATAAAATAAGGATTTTTCCTGCTGTAAGCATTGAATACACTGAAGACCCATTCTCTTTTTATTTTGCGCCTGTCATTTTTCCTGGGTGTCAGTGTGGCTGCCAGGTCGAGCCGGTGATAGGATGGCAGGCGGTATTCATTGATGCGGCTATACTGTTGCGTGAGTACATTGTTGATGATGTAAAATCGTTCGGGTAAACTGGCAGCATTTCCGGTACCATAAACAAATGTTGCAGAAAACTTCCACTTTTTATTGAGTTCATAAATGGCCACAACACTCAGGTCGTTCCTGCGGTCAAATTTTGCAGGGTATTTTTCACCGAAATTCAACCCCGGAAATTTTCTGTAGGTCCAGCTCAATGTATAACCGATCCAGCCGGTAAGCCTTCCTTTTACTTTATTGATGAATAATTCAGTACCATAACTCCAGCCTTTTCCAAACACAAATGAATTTTCCGTGTCGTCGATGGAATTAGGTGTATACCCTTCTTTGTATTCTATTTGGTTCTGCATGTCTTTGTAATAGACTTCCAGTGAAGTTTCATACATATTATTCTTAAAATTCTTAAACAGTCCGGCTGCATACAACCAACTGATCTGCGGTTTCACTTTATAAGTACTTGGCACCCAAAGGTCGGTTGGCAAAGTTGTACCTGCATTGCTTACCAGGTGAATGTATTGGTAGTTGCGGGTTACGGAAGCCTTTATGGAAGTTTCATCATTGAGCGAATACCTTACAGACAACCTGGGTTCAAAGCCTCCATAAGTTTTTACCGCCTTGCCTCTTTTATATTCAATGCTGTCGAGCCTGTTATTATTGTCATCGGTGATGTAAATTTTATTGGGGCCGATCTGTTGGAAACCACTGTAACGGATACCAGCATTGATATTTAACTTTGAATTTATCTCCCAGTTATCCTGTACATACAAAGCCCCTTCATGGGCATATTTCATTTGTGCATTTTGCGGGTTAAAAACTACGGAATCCTGTTTACCACTTACTACCGATGGTGTAAACCTGTGATAAGTAAACAGCATACCGAATTTTAATTTATGTTTTGAATATGGATAATAATCAAAATCCTGTTTCAGGCTGATATCCTTTATTCCGGATGCCAGCTTTAATTGGAAATTATTTTGTTCCGCATTGAAAGTAAAATTATAATCGTTGTATACGGCCGTTGTATTTGCAAATAATTTGTTGCTGAATACATGGTTCCAGCGGAGAGTTCCTGTTGCATTTCCCCATGGAATATTCACTTTCAGGCTTTGTGTGGCATTTGAAAAATCAAACACATCCCTTCCGAAATAACCGCTCAGGTAAAGCCTGTCGCGTTCACTGAACTTGTAATTTATTTTTGCATTCAGGTCGTAAAAATAATAACCCGATCCATAGAACTGGCTTGTCTTTTTTACAAATGGTTTTGAAATGGCATCGATGTATGTTCGCCTTGCTGAAATTATAAAAGAAGCTTTGTCTTTTTTAATCGGCCCCTGTATAGAAAGCCGGGATGCAATTACACCAAGGCCGCCTTCTACCTGGAATTTCTGGTTATTCCCTTCCTTCATGGAAATATCAAGCACGCTGGACAATCTTCCACCATATTGTGCAGGCATTCCACCTTTGATGAGTGACACATTCTTGATGGCATCCGAATTGAAAATAGAAAAGAAACCAAACAGGTGGCCTGAATTATACACAACTGCATCATCCAGTAAAATAAGGTTCTGATCAGGGCCTCCGCCTCTTACATAAAAACCGGCGCTCCCCTCGCCTGCATTGCGTACACCCGGTAACAGTTGAATGACTTTCAACAGGTCTACTTCCCCAAGGAACGAGGGTACAGACTTTATTTGTTCAATTGGAAGGGTGATCTTACCCAATTGGGCATTTTTTACATTGTTGTCTCTTTTTTTGGATGTTACAATGACCTCTGCAGAAAGTTCGGTTCCGGGATACAAGCTGATATTTAATAAAGTATCCGATCGAAGGTTGATATTGATCGTTGCTGACTTATAACCAATATATGAACCAACGATCGTATAGTTTCCTTCATTCAATGTAATTGAATAAAACCCATATTGATTGCTGTTGATGCCTTTTGAATTTCCTTTAACTGAAATGGTGGCGCCGATCATGGTCTCACCGGTTACAACATCTTTCACATATCCGCTGATGGTATGTCTGCCCGAAACAGAACCGCTGTTCTTTTGTGCACAAAGGCAAAAAGGAATGGATAATAGACTGATCAGGAGATAACAATATTTCATGAATGGGTACGGACTTTTTTATTTTGCTTTTATAGTATCTTTTACTTCACCACAATGAAGCATGCTGCCTTTATATTCGGGGTGATTTTTACCCAGGTAAGGATTAACGATTTCCACACTATTGCTTATCCAGCTTGCCGCTTTATCTTCTCCAAAGGCCATTGGGCAGTTTTGCAGGTATAAATTAGGGCCTTCGTAATTTATTATTTTAAAAAATGCCGGGTACATCATTTCGGTGATCATCCTGAAATCCTGCCGCATTTCTGTCAGATCTGTTTGTGCCAGCAATGAAACGGCATTGGAACGGATATCTTCCAGGCTTGATTTCGCAGATTCAATTATGGCAGCAGTATCTTTTTTTAATTCGTCTAACTGCACTTTATCGATATTGCTGATGAATTCCCGTGTGTTTTGCTTTGCCCTGGCAGTATCTGCATCTACAAAAGCATCTTTTACTCCAAGGTATGCATTCACCAGGTTGTTAACACTGCTATTGAAAGCATCAGAATGTTTCTTTGTAGCAATAGGCTCGGGCTTCAGGTCATTGGTTGTCTTCATTTTCTTAAAAATAAACAAGTAAATTCCATAGCCAATTAATAAAACAAGCAACAAAGCCAGTAATTTTTTCATATGAAAGATTTTTGCCAAAGTTAGTATATAACGCTAAATCCTTTTTATAGTTTAATGATTAAGTTACTTTTGCGGGAAATACAGCTTTTAGCTACAAGCCATTAGCCGTTAGCTTAGGGCTAATCGCTTGTAGCTAAAAGCTAAAACACAAAAACTCATATTATAAAAGATTCGGAAAATGTTACTAGGATTACAGAATGTCACTTTTGAATTCGGGGCAAGGACCATTGTAGAGGATGCTACCTGGCACATTCAGCCCAATGAGCGTATTGGATTGATAGGATACAACGGAACGGGGAAATCAACCTTGTTAAAAGTATTAACCGGGCAATATTCGCCTGCAAAAGGCACTGTTGAAAAAGGCAGGGAAACAACCATTGGATTTTTGCACCAGGACCTGCTGGGTTTTGATACCGAAGATTCCATCCTTGAAGTTGCCCTTGGTGCATTTGAAAGGGTGAAACAACTTGAAAAAGAGATCGAGGAAGTTGGGGATGAACTTGCAAAAACAGGCAATGAAGAACTGGCACATGATTATGCCGACCTGTTGCATGAACTGGAAGTACTGGATGGATACAGTATTCACCACAGGACCGAAGAAATATTGCAGGGGTTGGGATTTGCAAACGCCGATCTTCACAAGCCATATAAGAACTTCAGCGGAGGCTGGCGGATGAGGGTACTACTGGCAAAAATGATCTTACAGCATCCGGATGTGTTGCTGATGGATGAACCTACCAACCACCTGGATCTGCCAAGTATTGAATGGCTGGAAAAATACCTGATGCATTATCCCGGAGCCGTTGTAATTGTTTCGCATGACCGATTTTTCCTTGACCGGATGGTGACAAAAATTGTTGAACTGTATCAACAGCAGTTGCATTTTTATACGGGCAATTATTCATACTATGAAACTGAAAAAGCCCTGCGTATTGACATGCAAAAAAAGGCTTTTGACAACCAGCAGGATTATATCAGGCAACAGGAAAGATTCGTTGAAAGGTTTAAGGCCAAAGCCAGTAAGGCTGCGGCTGCACAAAGTATTGTGAAAAGGCTCGACAGGTTAGACAGGATCGAAGATGTGGAACTGGAGAGGCCCAATATGCGGATCAATTTTGCAGTTGACAAACAACCCGGGAAGATCATTTGCACCCTGAAACACGTGAGCAAAAGTTTCAAGGATATTCATATTATTGAAAATACAGGAGCTGAAATAGACCGTGGTGATAAGATCGCCCTGATCGGTGCCAACGGTAAGGGTAAATCTACTTTACTTCGAATCATTGCCGGGAAAGAAACATTTGAAGGCAAGCGGGAATGGGGACACAATGTAGTTGAATCATTTTATGCCCAGCATCAACTGGAAGCATTGAACCAGGAAAACGACGTTTTACAGGAATTGAA
>JAYSWW010000132.1:0-2025 GCA_043717805.1 Ferruginibacter sp. | reverse complement strand
GCAGCAGCAATTTGATTTTGGAAGAAGTAAACAAGGCGCTCTCATTATCGGCGATGCCAATGAAGCCATTGATAAGATATTGCAGATGCAGGAACTTTTTGGCTTAACGCGTTTTTCTGCACATATGGATGTAGGCGGCCCTTCTCATCTATCACTGATGAGATCAATAGAGATCTACGGAACGAGGATCGCTCCTAAGATCAGGGAGGCATTGAAGAAGTAACGGATAGGCACAGGTCTTGATACCTGCGCCAGTAAACCAGTAAACAGTAAATAGCCGGTAGGCACAGGTGTTCAGACCTGCCTGAAAAGAGTGTATATCACCATCTGTATTTTTACCTTTAGTTTTTTTCAAGGGCCGGTTGTATCGTTTCCGGCGTTTTTAAAGTATCTACTTTCAGCATATTCAATGAATCAGTTTTTGGAGCAGGTGTTACTACCGGTGCAGGGTGTTTGCTGCTTACCAGGTGAACATCGAACATCAAAATAGAATTCGCCGGTATCCCTTTTGGATTGGGACCGCTACCAGGCCTTGTCTGTTGTCCGTAAGCCAATGGCGAAGGGATATAAAAACTGGCTTTGGAACCTGTTTTCAACAAGGCAATGCCTTCGTCCCATCCTTTAATTACCATCCCGCGGCCAAGAATGAACTGAAAAGGAGCTATACCATGAAAGGCTGTGTCTTCATTGCTGTCGAATTTTGTTCCATCTAAAAACTTACCTGTATAGATCATGGCCACGCTGTCACCCGGCATTGGTTTTTCACCGGGGCCCTCTTCTTTGATGCTGTAGTATAAACCCGAAGCAGTTTTTACAGGTGTAATATTACTTTTGGTAAAATAGTTCTTCAAAGCTTTGTCGTCTTTCAACATTTGTTTGGCTTCTGCTGCTTTTTGTTTGGCTTCCTGCTCTTTCATTTGTTTCATAAATACCGCCTGCTGTTCTTTCTGAACCTGTTCTTTATTTTTAACAGAAACCAGCTTAATGAAATATTGCACCTTATCTCCTACTTTGATAAAATCAGGTAATTTGTTTTTTGAGTTTTTGAACAATGCATCAGCATCTGTTAGGCATACAATACTGTCACCTGCTGTCATCAGCATGATGGCTTCAATGATATCACCTTTATATGCGGGTTTGGTAACAGCATACACACCTGGTTTTCCTTTGAATGCCTGGTAAGTACTGTACATTGGCCTGTTGTTGCATATAGATTGCATAACAAGAGATACCTGGTCACCTTCCTGAGGATGAGCAGTTGTAGGTTTATTTACAATAAATGCATAGGATAATTGCGGATTTAGTTTTTTGTAATTATAACCGGATTGTGCCACCAGAGCCGGTTGCGTATTAACAGGAGATGAGGGCTTTTGGTTTTGGGCTGTTGCAGAAAGGATACTTATGCAACCAGCGAACATCAAAAGGATTTTTTGTAACATGGTTTGTGTTTTTTTTCGTCGTGGTTCTGAAAGTAAATCATTTATCCACGGCATGGTTATCAGTTTTAATATTTTGATCCTGATACAAAGATAAAAAAAATCAATTTTCTATTGTTAATTCAAATTCTTAATTCTATATATCGGATCAGTAGACAATTATAAATTACCTGCATTTTATTTTTTCAAATGGCCAGGTTCATTGTAATTGTCTTACCAGATCATCAACACCTAAGATTGTAGCACATGATTTCAACATTGCGGATTACGTTATAAAAAAATGGAGCCTGTAACAAACAAGCTCCATCAACAGAAATAATTTGATTAAACAATGCCCTATGGTTTCAAGGGCGCCTTGGCAGGGTTTGAAGAAACACTCATATCCCTTACACAAACATATTTACCATTGCGATTCTGGAAATATGACATATAATGTCCGTTTCCTATAGCTGCTCCTGCAGAATCTTTTCTGTCCCATGATCCTATTTCCACAACCATATTTCCTTCTGTAAAAAGATCAACTACTTTATAAACATTGTAATTTTTTGTGCTGTCTTCAGCAAATCCTTTTGCAATACCTTCTTTGATT
>JAYSWW010000131.1:0-13418 GCA_043717805.1 Ferruginibacter sp. | reverse complement strand
ATTGTTGGTTTCTTTTGTAGAATTTATTGCTGCAGTAGTCAGTACATTCAGCGTTCCGACTGTAATGAGTGGTTTATTCAATGCATAACACAATCCTTTAGCAGCAGATAGTCCAACACGAAGCCCTGTATATGAACCGGGGCCATTTACGACTGCAATGGCATCTACCTGTTTCAGTTGCAAACCCGCCTCTGCAAGCAATTGTTCGATGGCTTTGTGTAAAAAAGAAGCATGGTCTTTCTGAACCTCATTTAGTAAAAATGATTGCGCAACTCCATCTTTTGCAATGACAACTCTTGCAGTTTCTAAGGAAGTATCTATGTTTAAAATGATGCTCATTGGGTTTTCATTGCCTCCTTTTCCAATAAAGAAGATGGGGAATAACGTTTATCGGTAGCACTGAGTGTTTTTAGCAATTTGTAAATATTTTTTATTCCAATTTTAGAAGCCCATTCAAAAGGCCCGTAAGGATAATTCGTTCCAAGTTTCATGGCAATATCAATTTCTTTTTCTGTGCTTACTTTTTCAGCTTTTGCAAAATATGCTTCATTGATGATCATGGCTATGATCCTTGCTGAAATGAAACCGGGGTCATCGGGTACCCGGATGATGTTTTTTTTCATTGCCTTTAGAATAAGCTCACTTTCATCGGTTGGTACTCCTGCTACTTCCCATGAATTTCTTTTTATAAAACCGTTCCAACCGTTGATCCTGGAAACATTTTCGGGAGCATTCATTTTTTGTAAGCTAACAGAAACACTGTTGATGATAACCGGTTTATAAAAAGATGAGTAATCATTTTCCGATGCTTCATCGGAAAGATCAAAATAACCATCAACGTCATTCCTGTTTGTAAATGAACCTGCATTTTCTGCACGAATCCACTCAATACCGGTATCATCCGATATCAATTCATTCCAAGCCAAATCGTGTGCAAATACCAGGATCTTCATTTATTATTTTTAGCAAAAATAGGTTGTTGATAAAAGATATATTTGTGTTTAAATAAAAACAGCTTAAAAGATGGCAAAAAAGATCATTAAAACTGAAAATGCACCGGCGCCGATCGGGCCTTACAACCAGGCGGTTTTAGCCGGTAATATGCTTTTTATTTCCGGTCAGATTGCACTGCTGCCAGGCAGTTCAGACCTTAACAATTCAGATATTTCAGTTGAAACACACCAGGTGATGAAAAACCTCAAAGCAATCCTGGAAGCGGCTTCGGCCAATTTCAGCCAGGTAGTAAAGACTACGATCTTCCTGAGTGATATGAGTTTATTTACAGAGGTGAATGAAATTTATGGCCAGTATTTTGATTCTGATTACCCGGCAAGGGAAACAGTGGCAGTTAAAGGATTACCTAAAAATGTAAACGTAGAAATAAGCATGATAGCTTCTATCTAAAATGATCATCATTACTGCAAATGCACATCCATATTTGATCGAAACCCTGCAAAAAAAAGGGTATGAGGTACTCTATGCCCCCGAAATTACTTACGATGAATTGTCAGAAAAAATTGAAACAGCCACCGGCCTTGTTGTAACAACCAGGATAAAAATTGACCGGGAGATCATTGACAAGGCGGTAAATTTAAAATGGATCGGCCGGCTGGGAAGCGGACTCGAACTGATAGACCTGGTATATGCTGCATCCAAAAATATTACGTGCATCAGCACGCCCGAAGGCAACAGGAACGCTGTTGCTGAGCATGCATTGGGGATGCTTCTAAATGTTATGAATAATATTTGTAAAAGCCGGGATGAATTAAAGCGGAATGAATGGATGCGTGAAGAGAATCGTGGAACAGAACTCAGTGGTAAAACAGTTGGAATAATCGGATATGGAAATACAGGTGAAGCTTTTGCAAAATTATTGTCAGCTTTTGATGTAACTATACTTGCCTGTGATAAATATAAATATGGTTTTGGTGCTGCTGCTGTTAAGGAAGCAAATTTTGACCAGGTATGCAGGTATGCCGATGTTATTAGTTTTCACGTACCACTTACTGCAGAAACTCAGTATATGGCTGATGAATCTTTCTTTGATGCAGTCAGGCAACGGCCTTTTATCATCAATACATCAAGAGGTAAAGTTTTAAAAACAACAGCACTGATCGGGGCCTTGAAAAATGACCGCATCCGTGGTGTTGCCTTGGACGTGCTGGAAAATGAAAAGATCAGCAGTTTTAATAAGGAAGAGAAAGAAGCATTTGAATTTCTGTGCAGTCAGCCCAATGTTCTTATTACACCTCATATTGCGGGTTATTCGCAAGAAGCATTTTACAAAATGAGTAAAATACTGCTTGAAAAGCTTGATATTTAGACATGGGATAGATTTTTTAGCCAAAGCAGCATTCAGTTCAAAATTTCGCCTTTTATCATGTAAATTCATGTGGAGGCACTTCAGCCGGTTAAGTTTAATTAGTTTTTAACGGTGTAAAAATGCCCCAAAATCAGTCTATTTACTTTCATTGTAAAATTTAGTATATTTGCATCATATGCAACGCTTTGGTTATTCTAAGGCGTTGTATTTTTTTTCGTATCTATCTAATAATATTTTATGGCAGAAACAAATTATGTAACGCAGGAGACATTTACCAGGATGAAAGAGGAGCTGCATGTGCTTAAAACAGTTGACAGGTACGCTGCAAGTAAAGCCATTGCTGAAGCCAGGGAGAAAGGCGATCTGAAAGAAAACGCCGAATACGACGCAGCCAAGGAAGCACAGGGTATACTGGAGGCAAAAATAAAATACCTTGAAGGTGTTATGGCAACTGCAAGGATACTGGATGAAACCAATATTGATACCAGCAGGGTAAGTATTCTTACAAAAGTTACCCTTACAAACCAGGTAACCAAAAAAACCGTAACCTATAAGATCGTTTCTGAAAATGAAGCAGATCTTAAAGCAGGAAAAATATCCGTCACTTCCCCCATCGGAAGCAGTGTGTTGGGAAAAGTAATTGGCGATTTAGTTGAAGTTACGGTTCCGGCAGGCTTGTTGAAATTTAAAATAGATAAAATAGAAGTATAGATATAAGCAATTGAGTACATCTTTTAATATGATCTAAAACGAATCAAGTCAATGTCAGTTTTTTCAAAAATCATAAGTGGCGAATTACCTTCTTACAAAATTGCCGAGAATGAAGACTTCATTGCTTTTCTTGACATTGATCCTTTGGTGAAAGGCCATGTGCTTGTAGTTCCTAAAACGGAGGTAGATAAAATTTTCGACCTGTCTGAAAAATACCTTGCCGGTATGCTGGTCTTTGCGCAACCCATTGCAAAAGCAATAGAAAAGTCTTTTAATTGCAAACGTTGTGGTATAAGTGTGATTGGTATTGAAGTTCCTCATGCGCATATGCATCTGATACCCATCAACAGCGCCAATGACCTGAATTTTACCAGGCCAAAACTCTCACTTAAAAATGAAGAGATGGAAGAGATCCGACAAAAAATATTAAGTAATTTGTAATGGTCACTGGTTAAGCCTGAAACCCACCCCATGTATGGTCTCTATCTTCACTGATGGATCTGATCTTAAATGTTTGCGGAGTTTGGTTATGAAAACATCCATACTCCTTCCTAAAAAATAATCATCTTTCCCCCATACATTGATCAGTACTTCTTCACGTTTCAGGATCTTGTTTGCATTTCGTACAAAAAACTTTAGCAGGTCGGCTTCTTTTTGTGTTAAGCTTATGATTTCATTTCCATCGTATATTTTCAATTCACTGTAATTGAACCTGAGTCTGCCAATGTTAAACTCTTCACTTGTTTCAGATTTTAATTTTTTTGTTCTTCTCAGGAAGACTTTGATTCGCATGATGAGTTCCTGCATGCTGAAAGGTTTTGTAACATAATCATCAGCACCTGCAGCAAATCCTTTTATTTTATCTTCTTCCCTGTTTTTGGCTGTGAGGAAAATGATTGGAACCACATCACTTTGTTGCCTGATCTTTTTGGCAAGTGCAAACCCATCTATTACCGGTAGTTTTACGTCCAGCAGGCAAATGTCAAAAAATTTTTTCTGAAACAGCTTCCAGGCCACTTCACCATTGGTACAGGTTGTAACTTCATATCCTGCTTCCTGCAAGCTGTCATTAATGGCCGAACTTAAATTCGAATCGTCTTCTGCCAATAAAATGGTTGCTTTCATGTTCCTGAGTTTTATCCAGGGTATTTTTATTGTAAAGTTAATACCCTTTCATAACGCACTTTTTATTTATATATTACTTCGGTAAACATTAACAATATTCTTAGCAAAATTAAGACCAGTTGTGAATCATTTCATCCCGGAATTTTTATTTTAATGATTTGGTTGAAGGGTTATATAAATTCAGGAGGTAAAATAAATTATTTTATATTTTTATTGACCCGGGTATGGTTTATTCAAAAGTTCGTTTTAAAACCATCATCATTTACTGCCACTTTAATAGCAACAAAACAGGGTCTTAAAAAGCAATAAAAAATTTGTCAGACAAGGATAAATATAGAAAGTTTCATTTCTTATTTTACCCTGGTCGGATTGTTCTGTAGAAAATCTTTCCAGCCTTTTGATACAGCTTTGCCTTTTGAAACCGGGCTTAGCGCATTTTGTTGAAAATGATGACAAACTGCGACGGCCAGTGCATCCGAGGCATCCATATAGGCAGGGCCATGATCAAAGTTTAAGAGGTGCTGCAACATTTTCATCACCTGGTCTTTGCCGGCATTTCCATTGCCGGTTACAGATTGTTTTACTTTTTTAGGTGAGTATTCATGAACGGTTAGCCCGGCTTGAATGGCGGCAGCTATGGCAACTCCCTGTGCCCTTCCAAGCTTGAGCATACTTTGTACATTTTTTCCGAAAAAAGGAGCTTCAATTGCAAAATGGCCGGGCTTATAAGTAGTGATCAGCTGCTGAACCTTTGCATGAATTTTCTCGAGTTTCTCATAGGCATCATTTTTTGGAGAAAGTTTTAATACGTTCATTTCTAATAAATGGATGGAACTGCCCCTGATCTCAATAATGCCATAACCCATGATTATGGTACCCGGATCTATACCTAAAATGATTTTTGATGCTTTTTGCAAAGTGCAACTTATTTTTACTGATAAATTTTTACTTGAACAAAAATATCAAATTAATAATCAACTACCTGCTTGGGCCATTACTCTTTGTTTTACTGGTATGGAGTTTATACAACCAGTTGATCCATCAACCAGACCTTGAAATGCGCTGGCAGCAGGTTAAGAACAGTTGGCATCAATATACTTTCTGGATAGTTTTTGTTTTAATGTTCGCAAACTGGGGCATTGAAGCAAGGAAATGGCAATTATTGATGTCCCCGCTGGAAAGGGTTTCATTTGTAAGGTCATTTAAGGCTATATTGGCAGGTTGCAGCATCACCATGCTAACGCCAAACCGAATTGCTGAATACGGTGGCAGGATCATATATATAAAAGAGCAACACAGGCTGAAAGCGATATCATTAACGATACTTGGCAGTATCAGCCAACTGGCCATTACCATGTTAATGGGAACTACGGGTCTGGCTGTTCTTAAATTCAGTTCTGTAGCAGATAAGTTTGCATTCAGTTCCGTTCCATGGTTGTTGAGTACAGGGTTGTTCTTTATAAGTTTCACCGTGACCGTTATATTATTTCTGATATTTTTCCGTGTTCATTTTTTGGTTGCCGGGTTGTCTAAAATCACTTTTTTGCAAAAGTTCATCAGTTATATTAAAGTACTGGATGAATTTAGCGGTAAACAATTGTTAAGAATTTTATTTTTATCATTTTTCCGCTATATGGTATTTATTTTGCAATACATGCTGATGCTAAAAGTGATGGATGTGGGAATTAATTATCCGGTTTCATTCCTGCTTCTTTCAGTTTTTTACCTGGTAATGGCAGTGGTGCCAACCATTGGGTTTACGGAATTACCTGTAAGAGCAAAGGCAAGTGTATTGATTTTTGAATTATTTAGTATTAATATTGTTGGAATACAGGCAGCGGCTTTTGGAATCTGGATGATCAATCTTGTATTACCTGCTGTACTGGGAAGTTTACTGATTTTCGGAATTAAAATAATGAAAGAACGATGAAGAAATTTACAATACCCGGAATTTTGATCCTTGCTTTATGTTCCATTGGTTTCACCATTAGCACAAATGATTTTTGTGGCATTAAGAATACTTCATATAAAGAAGGGGAGGAAGTAACTTTTAAGGTTTTTTATACTGTATTGGGTGCATATATTGGTGCTGGAGAAGCAGTTTTTAAAACATCATTGGAGCGGTTCAACGGGAAAAACGTTTATCACCACGTTGGTGAAGGAAAGACATATTCAACATTTGATAATTTTTTTAAAGTAAGAGACCGTTATGAAAGCTATGTTGATACTTCAAGTTTGCTTCCAATCAAATTTTTACGGAATATAGATGAAGGCGGATATAAAAAATACAACAATGTAACTTTTAATCAGTCGGCCAATACTGCCGCAAGTACCAACGGCGTTTTTCCAATCACAGATTGTATGCAGGATGTGATGAGCATGGTATATTATGCACGAAATATTGATTTCGGAAAATACAAGGTTGATGATAAGATCCCGTTTGATATGTTCCTGGATGATGAGATCTTTCATTTGTATATCCGTTACATGGGAAAAGAAAAGATCAAAACACGCTATGGAAGGTTCAATGCCATTAAGATAAGGCCACTGCTTATCAAAGGAACCATTTTTGAAGGAGGTGAAAAAATGACCGTTTGGATCAGCGACGATCCCAATCACATAATATTAAGGGTAGAAAGCCCGATATCAGTCGGAAGTATAAAAGTAGATATGATGTCATATAGAAACCTGCGTTACCCGTTAACATCCTTTAGGGGTATCCGTTAACGGGATATATGTGTAGGGCCATTCCAAATGGTCAGGCACATATAACAATCTTTTTAAAAAGCAGGATAGTTCTTCAAAGCTCACTCAGTTTAAAACTTTCTTTCAGCCTGATCCCTTTTTCTGTCATTTGCAAAGTGCAGCATTCCAGCAACGGATCGTGTTCAAAAAATAATACACAATCATTTTGCTGTGCTTCGGTCAGGAATGATTTTTTTTCATTCAATGTCGTAAGCGGAAACATATCATAAGCCATCACATAAGGAAGTGGAATGTGAGCAGCCGAGGGAAGCAGGTCTGTCATATAAATGATGGTTCTTCCTTTATAATTTATTTGTGGAAGCATCATGGCTTCTGTGTGTCCGAAGACCTGCCTTACAGCTAACTGGTCTGGAAATGCAGCTGCGGATGATTCAATGAATTTTAGTTGGCCGCTTTCCATTATGGGAATTATGTTCTCTGTTAAAAAACTTGCCTTTTCCCTGTCATTGGGCTCGGTAGCCCATTTCCAGTGGCGTTCATTGCTCCAGTAAACAGCATTCTTAAAAGCAGGTACCAGTTTATCATTTGCTCTAACAATGCTTCCGCCGCAATGATCAAAATGCAGGTGGGTTAAGAAAACATCGGTAATATCATCTTTTGAAAAACCATGAACAGCCAGGGATTTATCCAGTGTGTCATCGCCATGTAAATAATAATGGCTGAAGAATTTTGCATCCTGTTTGTCACCCATTCCGTTGTCAATTAAAATGAGCCTGTTGCCATCTTCAATCAATAAGCAACGAAGTGCCCAGCTGCACATATTGTTTTCATCTGCAGGATTCAGGTTTTGCCAGATGCTTTTAGGTACTACGCCAAACATGGCGCCACCATCTAATTTAAAATAGCCTGTATTGATAGTATGTAAATTCATTTCAGTTGTATAATAATATAATGTTTATTTATGCTTTTATGTAAAAATGTTTATCCTGCTTCTGATAAGTAAGTAACAGGAATACCAGGCCCAAAACAAAAAATATCACCAGGGCAAGAATAGAGTTGCGCATGTTTCCTGTAAAGCCTTCAATAAATCCAAAACTAAACAGCCCGATCACAATGGCCAGTTTTTCAGTTATGTCATAAAAACTGAAAAAAGATGCGGTGTCTTTTGTTTCAGGCATTAATTTACTGTAAGTAGAACGGCTGAGTGATTGGATGCCTCCCATTACCAAACCAACCAATGATGCTATGATATAAAAATGCATTTCTGTTTTAATGAAATAACCTGTAATACAAACAGCAATCCACAGTAAAACTGTAAGAATAAGGATCTTAATATTTCCATATCGTTCAGAAAGTTTGCTCATACCCATTGCACCAACAATGGCAACCAACTGTATGATAACTGCGGTTATGATAAGTTTTGAATCTTCCAGTTTTAATTCTTTGATTCCAAAATCAATGGCAACAAGCATGACGGTTTGTACGCCCATGCTGTAAAAAAAGAAAGCAGACAGGTAACGTTTTAAAACCGGCATGTGTATCAATTGTTGAAATACTTTTTTAAGTTCTATGAAGCCATTTACGAAGACATGTGTTTTTGCCTTTCGTTCAGATTTGGCTACTACCGGCAATACCCTGAAAGAGAGCTGGGCAAAACCAACCCACCAGAGACCAACCCATAAAAAGGTTATTTTTATCGGAAGCCCTCCCTTTGGCATCATCAGAACCAGTGCAAAACCGATCAATTGCATGATCACGCTGCCGATATACCCCATTGTATAACCTTTGGCGCTGATTCGATCCATGTCTTTTTCTGCAGCGATATCGGGCAGGTACGAATTGTAAAATACCTGGCTTCCATAAAAGCCAATTCCGGCAAGCATAAAGCACATCAGACCCAGCATCACGTGGTTTTCGTCAAAGTAATAAAGAAGCGAACAACTTATGGCTCCCAGGTAACAAAAGAAACGCATAAAATATTTCTTATTTCCTTTATAGTCTGCAATGGAAGAAAGTATCGGGGATAGGAATGCTATGACCAGGAATCCAAAAGACAATACATAATCCTTCAGTTCTGTATTTACAAATCTGCGGCCAAGAAATGAGATGCCATCTTTGAACTGTTCATTGTGGGTGCCCGTTACCGCTGCGTAATATGCGGGAAAAAAAGTGGTGGTGATCACCAGGTTGTAAACCGAGTTTGCCCAGTCGTACATAGCCCAGCCATTGACAACTTTTTTGGAAGCAGTTTGCATTGGCAATAATTAAGAATGAAAAATTAATAATTAATAATTGAAATACAAGAGAATAATGAAAAAGAAAATTATTGAATAACGCCTTTCCAGATCAGCAACAGTAAAATAATTCCCATGATGATCCTGTAAATGCCCCAAATACGGAAGCCATGTTTTTTGAGAAAGCCTATGAAGAATTTTATTGCTAAAACAGCAACTATGAATGCTACCAGGTTTCCTATGGCTAGTTGTTTGATCTCTTCGCCTGTAAAACCACCCGTTTCTTTATAGTGCTTAAATAATTTATAACCGGTGGCTGCAAGCATCGTTGGTACGGCAAGGAAAAATGAAAATTCCGCTGCTGCGTTGCGGGTGAGTTTTTGTTGCATTCCTCCTATGATTGAAGCGGCGCTGCGGCTAACACCGGGAATCATGGCGAGACATTGCCATATACCGATCATAAAAGAATTAAGAAATGAAGTTTCTTTTTCAGAATGAATTCGTGGATTGTTGAAGGCTTTGTCGATGAATACCAAAATAATACCTCCCAATAACATCGAAACTGCAACAGTTGTACTGCTTTCAAGCATGGCATCAATTTTTTTGGAAAATAAAAGGCCAAGAAAGATCGCAGGAATCACCCCTGTCATTAATTTTAAATAAAACCGCCAGTTTTTGAAGTCAAAGAATTTCTTCCAGTATAAAACGACAACGGCAAGTATGGCGCCCAACTGTATGGCAACCGTAAACATTTTTGTAAAGTCATTATCGGGAACGTTGAGTATTTTCTCAGTAATGATCATGTGCCCGGTAGAGGAAATGGGAATGAATTCTGTAATTCCTTCAACAATGCTTATGATGACAGTTTGTATGGTATCCATGTTGGCTGGTTAAAGGTTTGGTTTGAAATAAAAAACGCTGTAAGATACAGCGCATTTAATTTTTTTTCTGACCCTGCTTAGCCCTGTTTGGGCTTTTTCATTATGGCCACGATCTCTATGATGAAACCGGCAATGATCAATATCGGGGCAATGGTTATCCTGGTATTACTGTATACTTCTTTTGGATCAAAAACCTTTGGATCGGCACTTTTTCCGCCATTCATCAGGAAAAAACCCAGTGCAAGAACAGCAAGCCCTGTAAGCATCCAGATATAATTTTCTTTACCAAACAATTGGTTTTTTGATGCGTGTTGATTTCTTTCTTTGATCATAAAAGGTATTTAAAGCTGCAATATAATGGAATTTTCAAAAAAACCTCATCAATAGAGGTCATCCAGTTTCATTCGCAGGTACTTTATTACAGAGCGGTGTGTACTAACCAGGGTAATAACAATACCCAGAATAAGTATCAATAAGAATAAAAGAAAAAGACTTTTGTTGTCACGCAAAGACTTAAACTCGGGCCTCATGAATTCTATAGAAACAATGGACAACCAAAGTAAAATGATGGCGATTGCAGATGCAATAAAACCGTTGATCACAGCTCTTGAATTGATGGGTTTGGCTATGAACCAACGGGTTGCTCCAACCATTTGCATGGTCTTTATCAGGAAACGGTTGCTATACATCGCCAGCCTGATGGTATTGTCGATAGAAAAGATCACCAATATGGTTAACAGGATGGCGGCTATTAAAAAACCGATCATGATATTCTTTACCAGGCTGCCAACCTTTGTTACAACCTCCTGCGGAAACTTGAATTCGGAAACAACACCCGGGAAAGTGGTTTGGAGATCGGTTGCGATCAGTGTAAGGCTGTCTTTTGATACATGGCTTGCCTTTACATAAAAATCAATGCTTTCGGGCAAAGGGTTGTTGCTGATGAATTGTTTCCAGGTAGTATCATTCTCTGCTTCATATCTTTTAACAGCCATTTCCCGGGTAATATATTCTACTGATCTCACATATGGCAGGGCACTCAGGTAATTTTTTACACTATCAATATGCTTTTTGGAGGCATCCCTGTTCAGGTAAGCCTGTACCTGAATATTTTCTTTAAAATAATCGCCCGATTTACGGAGGTTTAAAAATATCCATCCAACAATGCCAAAAAGAAACAAAACCAGCGACACGCCAATAATTGCATAGGCGTAAGTTGGTTTTCCTCTTTTGTTTCCAGCTTTTCCGAATTGTGACATAATTATTTAATCTTATTATAGGATGAATGAAATATGAATTTACCGGTTCGACAAAAATAAAGGTTTTTAAGTGGTTTGTTTTATTTTTGCCCTCTACAAAAACGATTGCCCGCCAAATATATTTTTATTGTTGGAATGAGATTGCATATTTTTTTGTTAAAGCTGTTATCCTTTTCAATAGAATGGTTGAATAAAGAGCTGAAGTTGAAGAGTGCGACGCCTGTGAAGTTGATGATAGTGCAAAAGCCGGGTACATAATAAATAAAGTAATTAACTGAAATAGTTTAGTAATGGAATATGATTTTAGGAAAATAGAACAGGATTGGCAAAAAAAGTGGAAGGAAACCGGGGCATATAAAGTGTCGAATGATTCCGTAAAGCCCAAATATTATGTGCTTGATATGTTTCCTTACCCAAGTGGGGCAGGCCTGCATGTGGGGCATCCGCTGGGATATATTGCCAGTGATATTTTCAGCCGGTATAAAAGGCTAAAGGGATTTAATGTATTGCACCCGATGGGTTTTGATAGTTTCGGTTTGCCTGCAGAACAATATGCACTGGAAACCGGGCAACACCCGGCTGAAACAACAAAAAAAAACATTGATACATTTAAATCACAACTGGATAAGATCGGTTTTTGTTATGATTGGGATAGGGAAGTACGTACCAGTGATCCCGCTTATTATAAATGGACACAATGGATATTTTTGCAGTTATTCAACAGTTATTTCTGCAGCACGCAAAAAAAGGCAAGGCCTATTTCTGAACTGAAAAATAAATATGCCGAAAAAGGATCTAAAGATTTTACTGCTGATCAATGGAATGCATTTTCAAAAAAAGAACAGGAAGATATCTTGATGAAACGCAGGCTTGCATTTTCATCTTTTGGTGAAGTGAACTGGTGTGAAGCTTTGGGTACTGTATTGGCGAATGATGAAGTAGTAAATGGAGTGAGTGAACGTGGCGGTCACCCGGTTGAAAAAAAGAAAATGAGGCAATGGTATTTGAGGATCACTTCTTATGCCGATCGGTTGTTGGAAGGGCTGGAAACACTTGATTTCAGTGACTCTATGAAGGAAATGCAAAAGAACTGGATCGGGAAATCGGAAGGAGCAGAATTAAAGTTTGAAGTTCAGGGTTCGAAGTTTGAGGTAGAAGTTTATACTACCCGTCCCGATACCATATTTGGGGTGGACTTTTTAGTACTTGCTCCGGAACATGAATTGGTTTCAAAAATAGTTTCAGCGGATCAAAAACAGGCCATTGATGAATATCTTACTTATGTAAAAAGCCGCAGCGACCGGGAACGAATGTCCGAAGTTAAACAGATCACCGGGTGTTTTACGGGTGCTTATGCATTGAATCCTTTTGACGGAAAACAAATTCCAATCTGGATCGCAGAATATGTGTTGGCAGGATATGGCACCGGTGCTATCATGGCAGTGCCTTGTGGTGACCAAAGGGATTTTTCATTTGCAAAATATTTTAATATTCCAATTACCAATATCATCGGCAATCATTACAACGGCGAAGAAGCAAATCCAACCAAAGAAGCGATCCTGGAAAATTCCGGATTCTTAAATGGATTGCTGATGAAAGATGCGATCGCATTTGCAAATGCCAGGATCGAAAAGTTGGGTATCGGAAAACGCAAAGTGAATTACCGGATGCGTGATGCAGGTTTTAGCAGGCAGCGTTATTGGGGTGAACCATTTCCAATTGTATGGCAGGATGGAATGGCCATTCCTTTGGATGAAAATGAATTGCCCCTCGAATTGCCACATGTAGATAAATACGGGCCTGGGCCGGAAGGAGAAGGGCCATTGGCGAATATTATAGATTGGGTTAATGTTGATTTTACCCCTAGCACAAAGCCAAACCTCACCCCTAGCTCAAACCAAGACCTCACCCCTAACCCCTCTCCAAAGGAGAGGGGAACGAAAGACAACATCGCGGATTTTACTAAGGAGAGGGGAACTGAGCAACATTCTGGTTATGGATATGTAACAAGTTCTGCAGATGAATGGAAACATACCATTGAGTTTGCAAAACAGAACAGAAAGGAGTCAACTGCAGAAGAAGATATCATGTGGCAGGAATTAAGGAACAGAAATGTTGATGGAAATAAATTCAGAAGGCAACATCCCATTGCAGGTTATATTCCGGATTTTGTTTGTTT
>JAYSWW010000014.1:0-2428 GCA_043717805.1 Ferruginibacter sp. | reverse complement strand
TGGAGATCAATCATAAGAACAGGTTATACGGATGGGCCAACAAAAACGGTAAGGTGCTTGAGTTTGAAACGCTGAATGAGAAACTGGAAAATGGCCGGCGTTTATTTACTGTTGCCGCTATGCTGGATGGCCGTAATATTGCCGAAGGCAAAGCTTTTAATAAAAAAGATGCTTCACAGATTGCCGCACAGGTTGCCGTGGATAAACTTGGAATTGTAAATGCGGATTCAATAGGCGAGGAGAAAGAAGAATAAAAATCTAAAGAGCAGTAAATTTTATTTTCTCTCCATACACAATTCTATCAATACCCCATTAGTATGTTTAGGATGTAAAAAACAAACCAACTTATTATCTGCTCCTTCCTTCGGTTTATCATTGAGTAATACAAATCCTTCTTTTTTTAACCGGGACATTTCTTTTTCGATGTCTGATACTTCAAAGGCAATGTGATGAAGGCCTTCCCCTTTTTTTTCAATAAACTTCGCAATAACACCATCGGCTTTGATGCTTTCCAGCAATTCAATTTTAGTATCACCTTGTCTGAAAAAAGCAGTGTTTACCATTTCAGTTTCAACTTCTTCCGTTTTATAACATGTGGAGTTGAGTAGACTTTCAAATAAAGGAATTGAATCTGCCAGTTTCTTAACTGCTATTCCTATATGTTCAACTTTCATCATAACCGCCTGTTTTATAATACTGAAAATGGATTACGAGTTTGGTAAAATCAGGTTTTATTGCTAAATTAATCCTTTCAGGTTGAACCTTTTGGAGTAATTTTGTAATAACAGAAAACAGAAAACAGAAACAAAGACTAAAAAATTTTATGCTGAAATTTCCCATTTACTTAGATCATAATGCCACTACGCCCTGCGATCCCCGGGTGGTGGAAGCTATGATCCCATATTTTACAAACAACTTTGGTAATGCAGCCAGCCGCAATCATCCGTTTGGCTGGCAGGCAGAAGAGGCTGTTGACAATGCCCGTGAACAAGTAGCTAAACTGATTGGTGCAGATCCCAAAGAAATTATTTTTACATCAGGTGCAACAGAAGCTGATAACCTTGCCATCAAAGGTGTGTTTGAAATGTATGCGAGCAAGGGCAACCATATCATCACCTGCAATATTGAACATAAAGCAGTATTGGATACCTGCAAGCATATTGAAAAAGAAGGCGGCGAAGTAACCTATCTGAAAGTAAAAGATAATGGTTTGATTGACCTTACCGAACTGGAAGCTGCCATCAAACCAACAACCATTCTGATTGCCATCATGTATGCCAATAATGAAATTGGCACCATCATGCCGATGAAAGAGATCAGTGCCATTGCAAAAAAGAAAGGTGTTCTTGTTTTTACCGATGCTGTTCAGGCTGTTGGTAAAGTACCGGTGGATGTAAATAAAGATGGGATTGACCTGATGGCTTTTACAGCACATAAAATGTACGGTCCGAAAGGTGTTGGAGCATTATATGTTCGCAGAAAAAATCCAAGGGTGAAAGTGACAGCACAGATTGATGGTGGTGGCCATGAAAGAGGAATGAGAAGCGGCACCTTGAATGTGCCCGGTATTGTTGGCTTTGGCAAAGCTTGTGAAATTTGTATGACTGATATGGAAAAAGATTCCTCAAGGATCATTAAGCTACGGGATAAACTGGAGACTGAATTATTAAAAATAGAAGAAGCTTATTTGAATGGTGACAAAGAACACCGTCTGCCGCATGTCAGCAATATTTCTTTTAAATATGTGGAAGGAGAAGGGTTGATGATGGGATTCAATAAAAATATTGCCGTATCGTCAGGTTCGGCTTGCACATCAGCATCACTTGAACCATCCTATGTATTAAAAGCACTGGGATTGGGTGATGACCTGGCACACAGTTCACTTCGTTTTGGATTGGGAAGATTTACAGACGAAGAACAAATTGACTATACGATTGAACAGGTAACGAACACCGTCAATAAATTAAGAGAAATGAGTCCGCTTTGGGAAATGTACAAAGAAGGAATTGATATGGACAGTATTGAATGGGCGCATCATTAGTGTATTTTCGAAGTGTGAAGTACAATGTACGAAGTTGCTTCACAGTTCTTGAGTGGTTCAGACTTCGTACTTATAACATCTAAAATCTAATTTGATATGTCATACTCAGAAAAAGTAATCGATCATTATACCAATCCTCACAATGTGGGTACATTGGATAAGAGCAAAACAAATGTAGGCACTGGTCTTGTTGGTGCTCCTGAATGCGGCGACGTAATGCGCCTGCAGATTGAAGTGGACGAAACTACCGGCATGATCAAAGATGCCAAGTTTAAAACGTTTGGCTGTGGCTCTGCTATTGCATCTTCTTCATTGGCCACTGAATGGCTGAAAGGTAAATCTCTTGATGATGCCATGAAGATTGACAACATGGAGATCGTGGAAGAG
>JAYSWW010000130.1:0-5229 GCA_043717805.1 Ferruginibacter sp. | reverse complement strand
CACTCCAAGGTGTTTGCACATAAGGGAATACTGTTTTGAAAGCGGTATCATTGGCTTCTACACCTGTTGTATACGTTAAGACACCGAGTAGATTTGGTGTAACTGGATTTGGACCACCAGCTGTATAATCGTCATACCATAAACCGATGGCAGCTAATACTACACCACCAACCGCTTGTAATTCTATTCTTGTTACATCATCTTCCAGCCTTCTTCCATTGGGAAACCCATCCATATTGGGAATAAATTCAAGATTTGAATTTGTATTGAACCTCGGATCAAGCAATCCCAAAACTGCAGCCTGCACCAATCCTTCCGAACTGAAATCTGCAGATGTGCGTGAAGTTGCAGGCACAGCCATATTCAGGCGAAGCATGTCTCCGCCATTTGGAAGAAAATTATTGATGAAAGGTTTTCCAACAGCAAGCGGGTTGCCGGATTTACCTGTAGCCAATTGATACGGTGCTAAATTTGGAACACCTGTGTGGAAGATCGGCCAAAGATCTACCGACCGAGGTTTGCCGGGGCCGGGTAATAACAAGGCTCCGAAATTTGCATCACTCAATGCAGTTCCATTCAGTGCTGCATTGCCTCTTAATCCATACAAACCGTTTTGCCCGTTTCCAAATCCAAATTGCCCCAATGAATTTTTTTGCACCCTCAATGGAGCGAAAGCGGGAACTGCTCCACCAAATTGTGCATCATCCATGTACAAAGCCAATTCAGGATTGTAAAAATAATTTCCGAATTTACTCAGCCTTGACAGGTCCTGGTAAGGTGTTAACCTGTTCCAAAGATCTTTATCTCCAACAGGAATTACAGCCTCATTCGTCAATGGCATTCCCAGTCTTGATACCTGTATCCATGGCCCTGAATGAGACTCAGCAGGATTATCCCTGTTATTATCATTTCGATTATCCCACTCATAATCATTGTTTTCATATCCATACTTAGAAACCTCATTTAACACAGTTATCTTTTGCCTGCTTGCAGAAGCCCATACACCGATCACATAATTAGGATCAAGAATATTAGCAGCCTGGCCAACAGATTTATGATCTTTTTGTAAAGTACTGATGTCAACTTCCAAAGCGATCGTTGATACATTGATACATTTCAAACCATCCTGTGATTGTGAAGGCCCCTGGCGGGGTGCATCACCGAGGTCAAAAATACCACCCAAGTCAACAAAGAAAGGATCATCAACGGGACCGCAAAAAACTTTTTCTCCGGTGTTTGCAGTGCCGATAGCTTGTTGCATGAGGGTTTCATAATCCGGGGCATTCAATCCTACAGGCGAGCTGATAGATCTTGGGCCAATATTCGGGGGAGGAACAATTCCATTACGTAAAATGGTCTTGAATTTTCTTCCACCATCTGTACTTCTTTCCAGGTTATAGGTTGTTTTCAGGTTTTCCTTTCCGAGGCGGATGTTAAAGAAAGTAGTGGGATCTTCATTTTTCCTGTTGAAATTAAAGCGGTAAATGATATCATCCCCGTTTGTGCCTGCGTTGTTGTCAACGTGTATCTCGTAACGTACATTCGGGCTGAAATGATTAAAATTCGGTCCGCCCTGGGGTATTTCAAATGGAATGTAATTTGCGATCAGTATGATCTTGTTAGGATCATTGGGGCTTTTAAAAGCATAAACATCTGTATTGTCTGCCAGGGGATCATCCGCGATCATCGGCGCTTCCCTGTGGCTGGAAGCCCATACCGGGAAAGTATTTACAACCATTGCACACAGCATGATAGCCGCATAAATTTTTCTTTTCATACATTTTAAATTTTGAAGTGAGAGTAAAATCTCCTGTGGTGATAGTGGTAATAATAGAGGTGTTATTCGTTGAATTATTTCAACAGGTAAGGTTAGCACCGGGCTTCATACAACATTATCCTGTATGAAAACTTTCAATTAAAATATGTGCTTTAAGGGATGATCTTTAACAGGATTGGGATTGGCATGCTTAAGAGTTACGAAATATGGTTTCACATGGATTTAACTTTTTTAGAAAATATTTTTTAACTTTTATTATTTCTCCACAAAACGGGTTTTTATTAATTAATTTGTACCCTCTAATCAATAGAAGCAGATGGCAAATGAAATTACATGCCCCAGTTGCGGGCACCAGTTTGAACTGAATGAAAGCCTTAAGAATGAGGTGGAAAAGGAATTGCGTGGCAAAATGGTAGACTGGCAGAAGAAAAAAGAAGAAGAATTTGAAAAGCAAAAAAAAGTGCTTGTAACCGAAGTTTTAAAAAAAGCGTCAGAAGAAACTGTAGCAAAACTTCAATCCCTGGAAGAAGATTCTAAAATAAAAACACAGCAATTACAGGAACTTCAGAAAAAAGAGCTTGATCTTCTCAGGGAGAAATCTGCTTTGGAAGAAAAACAAAAGAATATGGAAGTGGAAATTGAAAAAAGGTTCCTTGAAAAAAGAAAAGAAATTGAAGACAGCACCATTAAAAGAGAACAGGAATTATTCGATCTTAAAACAAAAGAATATAAAGTTCAGATGGAGCAGCAGCAGAAGCTGATCGAAGAATTGAAAAGAAAAAGCGAACAGGGAAGCATGCAGTTGCAGGGTGAAAGCCAGGAATTGTTACTGGAAGAGATCTTAAAAGAGAATTTTCCTTTTGACCTGATCGAGGAAGTAGGCAAAGGGGTGGAAGGCGCTGATTGCATCCAGGTCATTCGCAACAGCAGCGGTAATGTTTGCGGAAAAATAATTTATGAAAGCAAACGCACAAAGGCATGGAGTAACAACTGGATAGATAAATTGAAAGCAGATATGCGTAACAGTGGTGCCGATGTTGCAGTGTTGGTTTCACAAACCTTTCCAAAAGACATTGAAAAATTTGGTGAGAAAAATGGTGTATGGATCTGTAATTTCAACGAAGTAAGCAGCGTGGCTCATTTATTACGCAACGGCATCATAAAAGTATTTGAGGCACAAAAAGCGCAGGAAGGAAAAGCTGATAAGATGCAGATGCTGTATAATTATCTTACAGGCAATGAGTTCAAAGGCCAGGTAGAAGCGATCGTTGAAGGATTTATGGCCATGAAACAGGGAATCATGAAAGAACGGATTCAAATGGAAAAGATCTGGAAGGAAAGAGAGAAACAGCTTGAAAAAGTTTTGATCAGCACCAGTGGGTTGTATGGCTCTGTAAAAGGAATTGCCGGCGCATCGATTGGTGACATCCCTTTACTCAATGGCACAGATGAAATTTTATTGGAAAACCAGTAAGAACTGAACTCCGAATAACATCATACAATTTGTATAGATTCCATCTTCAAAATTACAATAAAGGGTTATACAATTCTTTTCAACACATGTTAGTAACCCCTTTCTCATTCGTTTTCTAATAAATAATTTACTAATTTTAAGTTACTTTACCTTTCTTTTTATTAACCAAACAATGCATTATGAGAAAACTATTTTTATCAATCAGCTTCGTCTTATGCACTTACCTGCTTCTGGCACAGCAAAATTTCACGATTAAAGTAACAGATTCAAAAACAGGAAACCCTGTAGAGAATGCTTCAGTAACGGTGAGGCCAACCGGCAAAGGATTGTTTACCGGAAATGATGGCATTTTGAAGATCATGGCCAAAACCAATGATGTGGTGGATATTACCTGTGTGGGTTATACACCGCGTTCAGTAAAACTAACAACTAATACTGAAGTCACGGTTGCACTTGAAGCAAGTTCAGTTGACCTTGGTGACATTGTAATCATAGGCAGCAGGGGTGCAGCAAGGGCTAAAACCGAAACTGCCATACCTGTAGACGTAATTAAAATAAACCAGGTTGGATTACCCACTGCAAAACAGGATCTTACTTCTGTGTTAAACATGGCTGCTCCTTCATTCAATTACAACAAACAAAGCGGGGCCGATGGTGCCGATCACCTTGACCTTGGTACTTTGAGAGGACTGGGCCCCGATCAAACCCTTGTATTGATAAATGGCAAAAGGCGTCACCAGACAGCATTTGTAGGTTTATTTGGCACCAGGGGCCGCGGTAATTCCGGTGCTGATTTGAATGCCTTTCCACAATCAGCTGTTGACAGGATCGAAATCTTACGTGATGGCGCATCAGCACAATATGGCAGTGATGCCATGGCGGGTGTTATCAATATCCTTTTAAGAAAAGATGTGAATCGCTGGAGCATCAATGCAGGATGGAGCGGATATTACGATACCAAATACAACGCCTATGAAACCAGGGCTTCAAACCAATATTATTATGGTAAAAAAATTGATGGCGGCACCTATTCATTTTCCGTAAACAATGGTTTGTCACTTGGCAAGAACGGTGGCTTTATCAATTTCTCTTTCGATTACCTCAAAGGAGGAAAAACATACCGCCAGGTTGCTGATACCAATATTCAGACAAATTCAAAGGCTTTGCCTCTTAACAGCAGCCGCAGGGCATTTGGTGATGGCTCCGTTCAGACTGATGGTGCCATGTATAATATGGAATTGCCTTTATGCAAGAACAGCAAAACAGTTTTATATTCTTTTGCAGGCTATAACCACAAGTCTTCTGATGCATTTGCTTATACCAGGAATTTAAGTGCAAGACCCGATCGATTCCCGGTAGATGCAAGCGGCAACCCGATCATTGTACCGGCTATTATGCGCCAGTCAATTGACGGTGAGGTTTATTACAATCCGCATATAGCAACAGAAATCAATGATATCTCTGTAGCTGCAGGATTGAAAGGTCTTACGGGATCAAACTGGAATTGGGACATCAGCATGACAACCGGAAAAAATGATTTCCAGTATTATGGTAAAGAAACATTCAATGCTTCTTTGATCGGCAATACTACAAAGAATAGTTTTTATGACGGAGGCTTTGCTTTCCGCCAGACTACTCTTAACCTGGATTTCAGTAAATCATTTAAATCAATTGCCAGTGGTCTGAACCTTGGTTTGGGCGCTGAATACAGAAATGAAAAATACAGGATCGATCTTGGTGAAGAAGATTCCTGGCGTGGTTATGCAAATCCTTATGACCAGGCACCAGGATCACAGGGCTTCCCCGGATTCAGCCCCTCTGATACTGTTCATGCCAAACGTCATTCTTTCGGTGCATATATAGATGCTGAATTGAATGCCACCAGCAAATGGCTCATCGATGCTGCTATTCGTGCAGAAAATTATTCTGATTTTGGTTCGCTCATCACTTTTAAACTTGCAACCAGGTATAAAATCAC
>JAYSWW010000129.1:0-2035 GCA_043717805.1 Ferruginibacter sp. | reverse complement strand
CACCGGTTGGTTCATCCAGGAAAACAATTTTGGGTTCGTGCAGGATAGCTACTGAAAAAGCCAGCTTCTGTTTCCATCCAAGCGGCAATGATTTTACCAAACTGTTCTCTTCAGCTGTCATCTGCAATTGTTCCAGCAGCGATGCCATCTTCGTTTTTATTTCCGGTCTGCTTATTCCATAAATACCTGCATAGAAGCGGATATTCTCTTTAACAGTCAGGTCTTCATACAAAGAAAATTTCTGGCTCATGTAACCAATACTCTGTTTGATTTGCTCAGTCTCCTTGTATACATCAAAACCTGCTACCGTTGCCGATCCCGAAGAAGGAATAGATAATCCGCATAGCATCCGCATGGCCGTTGTTTTGCCTGCCCCATTAGCGCCCAGGAAACCAAATATTTCTCCCATTCCCACTTCAAAAGAAATTTGATTGGTGGCAATAAAGTCTCCAAACTTCTTTGTTAACCGGTCAACTTTTATGACGATATCCTTCATTTTTTTAATTATTACTCATCAACTGCATAAAACAATCCTCAATATTTGGATGTGTTGGTTTTATCAAAATATTTTTATGTTCAAGCTCCTGCAGGTAGTTCAAAACTTTATTTTCATCATTGTCTTTTAAAACAAGGTGATGAAACTCGCCGAAGCTGTTACAGCTTTCCGTATTGTTATAGTTTTTCAAATCATTCAACAAGCGGTACATTTCCGCAGAGCGAACAGCCCACATGGATTTCTTAAATTCTTTGATGACATTCCCAGGGGTATCAATGCTCATGATCTTTCCCGATTGCATCAGCGCAACCCTGTCGCACATGGCGGCTTCATCCATATAAGGTGTAGAAACCAAAATAGTAATGCCCTGCCTCTTCAAATTCTTCAGCATTTCCCAAAATTCTTTTCGTGACACCGCATCAACACCTGTGGTTGGTTCGTCTAAAAAAAGTACCGAAGGTTTATGAATAAGTGCACAACATAATGCCAGCTTCTGTTTCATTCCCCCGGATAATTTTCCGGCACGCCGGTCTTTGAAAGGCTCTATCTGCACATAGATATCTTTTACTAAATCATAATTCTCCTCAATGCTTGTATTGAAGATGCTTGCAAAAAATTCCAGGTTCTCTTCCACCGTCAGGTCCTGGTACAAAGAAAATTTCCCCGGCATATAACCAACCCGGTTGCGGATCTGTTTGTAATCTTTTACTACATCAAATTCATCAACAGTTGCAGTACCGCTGTCGGCAAATAATAAAGTAGTTAATATCCTGAACAAAGAAGTCTTTCCTGCACCATCCGGGCCAATGATACCAAACAGCTCCCCCTTCTCTACTGTAAAAGAAATATCATGCAATGCCTGCACCGTTTCTTTTTTAGAACCGTAAATCTTGATAATATTATTTACAGAAACTGCTTTCATCATTTCATGATTTAAAACACAACTTCACCATACATACCGATCTTTAAATACCCATCATTGGCCACATTTACTTTCATAGCGTAAACTAAATTTGCCCTTTCGTCTTTTGTTTGTATGGTTTTAGGAGTGAACTCGGCTTTATCCGATATCCAGCTGATGGTTCCGGGCAGTTCCCTGTATTTTCCCTTGCCATCATCTACCATCACTTTCACCTTCTGGTTAAGTTTTACCTGCGCCAGTTGATTGCCTGTGATATAAGCCCGTAATTTCATGGTACCCAGGTCAGCGATCTTATACAATGCCTTCCCTGTTGCCGTATACTCATTTGCATCTGCATATTTTGTGAGCACCGTGCCGGTAACAGGATTTTTTATTACCGTTTTATTTAACTGGTCCTGTATCTGGGCAATCTTTTTTTGCATTGGATCCTTCTCACTCAATATGCCACGATTTTGAATGGCTACCAATTGCCGTTGTGCATTGATCTGGCTTTGCAAAACCTGTAATTGTGTTTTTGCTGCCACGATCTGTTCTTTTAAAATATTTACCTGTCCGTTTATATCATCCAGCTGTTTGGCAGGCACTGCATCGGCTGCAACTAATTTTTGAAAACGCAG
>JAYSWW010000128.1:0-2039 GCA_043717805.1 Ferruginibacter sp. | reverse complement strand
CCTGCCGTTTTAGCCGTTTCCTGCATTGTTTTTTCATCCTTGCTTTTTTGTTTTTTCAATGCTACAACTGCATCAATATAAACAGATGGGAAATAGTTATCATACACGCTGCCTTTTACATAACCGCTGTCAACAAGGCTTATCAGCAGCTTTGTTATCTTTTCTTTATAGTCATCCAGTGAAGTAAGCTGCAAAAGTTCGGGAAATAAAACAACGCTCAAAGGCAGGGAATCGTGAAAATTATTAAACAAGGTATTGTAATCATATTCATTTTCAAATATTGGCGGGTCTTGTAAAAAATATTCTTTCAGTTGAAGAAAAGAAGCCCTGGTCTTTAATTTAGCAAGTGCTTTGATAACTTCATTTTGGAACAAGGTGGTATCAGCAGTTTTTTCATAAATTGTTTTAAGGTTTGTAACCAAAACATCTGAAGTACTGTCATTGATAATACCAAGTTCACTGATCAATTTGCTTTTTGTTTGATAATAATCTTTGTCTCCCGGCGACAGCCTGTTTATTGCATCCATGATCATTGGAATTCCACCAATGCCGTATTGAACATTTGAAATGGACTGTTGCGCTTTTTGTTGCAAAGCACTGTCTGTGCTGAACAGGTCGTTGAAAAACAATGACAGCCTGTTCTCATAAATATTTTTAGTTCCAGGATTCTGTAGTGGCCGGAATGAATTGAAAAAAAATTTTTCGAAATCGCTGTAAAAGTTGATGGTATCACTCATGCCGGATAAGTGATACATAAAATTATTTTTGATCAGCATCAAATGATCCTGTGTCCGGCTGCTTCCTGTATCCCGTAATGTAAAACTTATACCTGAAAAGTCTTTTTCATTCAGGTAATGCACCCTTTCGTACAGAAACATATCCTTATTGTTCCGGAGCATCGATACCTGGTTCTGCCAGAATTTCACAGAATCCCTTATATAAAAATACTTTGGATATTCCTGCACCTGTACTGCCATCATTTCACCTGTAGAATCGCTTATGAATTTTCCAAACTTTGGTTTTGGCCAATACCTGATATATCCATTGTAATTATTCCCGTTGGCAGCTGCATCGAGGTTTTGTTCTATCAAAGAACGCATGCCTTCATCAATTTCAGGTACAACCGGTGTTGTAACGGATGCCCGAAGAAAAGTATCAATATATAATTTTGCAGGCGGATAATTATAAGGCCTGAGAGAAAATGAATTTAAATGGGTTGAAAACTCATCATTGTTTCCTGTTGATCTTTGTGCAAGTACATAACAATGTGGGCCATTGATCAAAAACCTGGCATGAACAATTGAACCGTTCTTTAATTTTTCCACAACATCCAATGCCGGAAAACCGTTAAAAGAAGTCAGCTTCCTGCTTATTTGTTTGTCAAAATATTCAGGACTGCGAAATGATTCCTCAAGCATGCTTATGTCAAAACTGTCTTCATCAATAAAGTTGAAATTATAAACACTCTTTTTAAATATCAGCCATGCATCGCCGGTTGACTTATCAACTGCTTCGTATTCCCATCGGCCGTTTTCTGTTGTATTATTTAAATATTCATTTGGGTATTGGGGTAACATCATTCCAAAGCCGCCCTGTGATGGTTGAAAATATACTTCTTTATACTCTTTTACTTTTAGATAAATGGATGAAAAAAAACGTTCAGCTTCTTTACCTGACACATAATTCTCCTTGCCACTCATTTTAAAAATAACAATCTCAAATGGCGTTACAAATACCTGGTATCGCTGTTGGTCTCCCCTCCTCGTTTTACTTTTTATATCAATGCCATCATAACCATTGTTTGTGATCATTTTTTTGGAAAGGATCTTTCCCGGGATATTGTCGTATAAAATACTATCCAATTTATTTATTACATCCTTTTCCGATTGGTTTAAAAAAGCAGCATGTGTTCTCACCCTTGTTACCAGGTAATATGAGCCATTGCTCATATCTGCATATTGCCTGCGGTCGAGGTTTTGATAATCCTGTTTGATCTTATACAGGTCACCCGGCACATCAACACTGTAAAATTTATCTTC
>JAYSWW010000127.1:0-2040 GCA_043717805.1 Ferruginibacter sp. | reverse complement strand
GGGAAGAAGGGCTGATGGCTTATGCCACGGTTTTATTGAAAAAAAAATAACATCATTGAACTCAAAAAATATATACGGGGCCGTTGTTGTTTTACTTGTTTTCTCTTTAGGAGTAAAGGCACAAAAACAATTGAGTACCTGGTATTTTGGAAACAAGGTGGGGTTGAATTTTAATGCAACTCCCCCACAGGTTCTGTTGAACGGGCAAAGCAATTCAATTGAGGGATGCTCCTCGATTTCAGACGGCAACGGCAATCTTTTATTTTATTCCAATGGAATTAAGATCACCAATAAGCTGCATGAGATCATGCTGAATGGTGATAATATTTCAGGCGACCTCAGCAGTACATCCAATGTGATCATCGTACCGCAGTCGGGGAATGACAGTATCTATTATGTTTTTACGATTGGCTCTGCAGGCCAGAACCTGAAAGGATTTAAATACAGTGTTGTAAATATTAAAAGAGCTGCCGGGCTTGGTGAAGTGATTCAAAAGAACATTTATATCGATGAAGATTGTTATGAAAAATTAGCTGCGGTAAGGCATTGCAATAAAAAGGATGTATGGCTGACTGTTAGAATATGGAATACAGATGAGTATCACAGTTTCCTGCTTACAACTGCAGGATTAAATCCTGTTCCGGTGGTATCTCACGTAGGGCTTATCATAAGCGGTATCAATAACAATTCCATTGGTGCTTTAAAATTTTCTGTGGATGGAACCAAACTGGCAGCCGTACATTCGTTTCAGAATGACCTTGTTGAATTGATGGATTTTGATAACCGCACTGGTGTTATTTCAAATCCGGTCACATTCAAACCCAATGTTACCTTACCCACTTTGACAGGAATTTACGGGGCAGAATTTTCAACCAGCGGAAGGTTGCTTTATATTTCTTCAAACAATGTTGCTACAGAACCGGCCACACTTTACCAGTTCGATATCAGTTCAATGAATGCCGCAACCATAATGGCTTCAAAACAGATCATTGCCCAACCTTATCCATGGTTTGGAGGAGCTTTACAACTGGGGCCGGATAAGAAGATCTATTATGCGTTGTGGAAAGACACTTCAATTTCTGTGATCGATGATCCTGATGTATACGGGCCCGGATGCAATTTCAGGTACAATAAAATATTTTTATCCAAAGTGATTTCGGAGCCTTCACAATTTGGATTGCCGTCTGTTATTTCAAGCGACCTTGATGCACAATTTGCCCCATATAATTTTCTGCGTACCGGGGGAGATTGCAGAAATTTTGATGTTTCCTTTGATCTAAACAGGACTACCGGGATCGATTCTGTTTATTGGGATTTCGGGGATGGGGGCCGGTCTACTTCATTGACTCCTGTGCATCATTATAATTTACCGGGCAATTATACGGTAACGTTAACTATATACAGTATCAATTGCGGTATCAATACCGCAGAAACGATCTCACATAATATTTTTCTTGCAACGGCGATCAGTAAATTTTTACCCGCAGACACATCACTTTGCGAAATAAAAAATTATCTGTTAAAAAGCAATGTATCTGCACAAACTTATTTATGGAGTACAGGATCTGGTTCAGCAACTGAAACTGTGTCTGAACCCGGTATATACTGGCTGCAGGTAGAAAGTGATGGTTGCGTTTCAAGGGATTCAATAGAATTGTCTTTAAAACCAACCATATCCGTTAACCTGGGCAGGGATACGGGCGTTTGTGTAAATAAACCTGTAATGTTTAACGCCGGTGCAGACGGGTCACAATACCTGTGGAGTACAGGAGAAAATTCTAAAACAGTCATAATTTCATCGCCGGGAATTTACTGGGTTGATGTAAGCGGCATGGATAAATGCAGTGCTTCAGATACAGTTGCTGTTGTTTGGGGCGATTGCGGATTGTACCTGCCTACTGCATTTTCACCGAATGGCGATGGTTTGAATGAAAAGTTTGGCTTGGTGAATGGAATCAATACAGGTTATTATTCAATGAAAATATATAACAGGTATGGGCAAGTGATATTCAGCTCCTCAGATCAGTATAAAAAATGGGA
>JAYSWW010000126.1:0-13504 GCA_043717805.1 Ferruginibacter sp. | reverse complement strand
GAGCAATCATATTTGACAAAAGCGGATCGATCATTTCAGTTGCACAAAAAGAATTCACGCAAATATTTCCCCAGCCGGGATGGGTAGAACATGATCCCAATGAAATATGGAGTACCCAGTTTGGTGTAGCCGCAGAAGCCATCACCAAAGCCGGGTTGACCGCAGAAAATATTGCAGCCATCGGTATTACCAACCAAAGAGAAACTACCGTAGTTTGGGAACGATCAACCGGCAAACCAGTTTACAATGCCATTGTGTGGCAGGACAGGAGAACTGCTGCATTCTGTGATACTTTAAAGGAAACCGGCATGGATAAACTAATTCAGCAAAAGACCGGGTTAGTGGTCGACGCCTATTTTTCAGCCAGTAAAATAAGGTGGATACTCAACAATGTTCCCGGTGCCAGGGACAAGGCCAACAAGGGAGAACTTTGTTTTGGAACCATCGACAGCTGGTTGATCTGGAACCTTACAAAAGGGCAGGTACACGCCACCGATGTTTCCAATGCCTCACGGACCATGCTTTTAAACATTCACACCCTGCAATGGGATGGTGCGCTGCAAAACATATTTGACATTCCCGGAAATATGTTGCCAACAGTGCGCAGCAGTTCTGAAGTGTATGGACATACGCAAAATATTTTGTCATCTCATAATATCCCAATTGCCGGTATAGCGGGAGATCAGCAGGCAGCACTGTTCGGACAAATGTGCACACAACCAGGCATGGTAAAAAATACTTATGGTACCGGTTGTTTTATGTTGATGAACACAGGAGAAAAACCTGTTGCTTCAACAAATAATTTATTAACGACTGTTGCATGGAAAGTAAACGGCATCACACAGTATGCATTGGAAGGAAGTGTATTTATTGCAGGTGCTGTTGTTCAATGGCTTAGGGATGGATTGGGAATTATAAAATCTTCTGCCGAAGTAGAAACTTTAGCAAAACAAGTTGCAGACAGTGATGGCGTTTATGTTGTTCCTGCATTTGCAGGATTGGGCGCACCGCATTGGAACCAGCATGCAAGAGGAATCATTACAGGGCTTACAAGAGGTTCATCTTCTGCACATATTGCCCGGGCTGCATTAGACAGCATTGCATACCAGGTAATGGATGTGTTGAAAGCGATGGAAGCCGATTCGGGTATTACAATAAAGGAACTCCGGGTGGATGGCGGTGCTACTGCAAATAATTTATTGATGCAGTTTCAAAGCGATATTTTAAATACCATCGTGATAAGGCCAGTCGTTACTGAAACTACAGCTTTAGGCGCAGCCTATTTAGCAGGACTTGCAGTAGGATACTGGAAAAATTTGGAAGCCATACAGGATCAATGGCAGGCTGACAAAAAATTCAATTCTAACATGAATGATGAAACGAGAATAAAATTATCGAAGGATTGGCAACGATCTGTTAAAGCGGCGAAAGCATGGACGGAAGAATAAAATAAAAAGTTTCTCGTCTCTTGTTTCTCGTTAGACGTTTCTCGTTGGGTTCGTAATAATTTGTAGCGCATTTAATAAACAAAATAAAGTTGCATTTTCACTAAGTATTCAATATTTGTAGCGCTAAACAAACGAGAAACAAGAGACGAGAACCGTTTTTTACAAAATTCGAAAAATAAAAAGATTCGTTCAATGAACAGGCAGCAAATGTTACTTCAACTGGAGCAGGTTCATGAATGGGATATGGTGATCATTGGAGGCGGCGCAACCGGCCTGGGGACAGCTGTTGATGCTGCTTCACGTGGATATAAAACCTTACTTGTGGAACAATACGATTTTGCAAAGGGCAGTTCAGGCCGTTCTACAAAACTGGTACATGGTGGTGTACGTTACCTGGCTCAGGGAAATATAAAAATGGTAAGAGAGTCTCTGAAAGAAAGAGGATTGCTGTTAAAGAATGCTCCGCATATATGCCACAACATTCCTTTTGTATTGCCTTTCTTTAGCTGCTGGGAAAAATTTTATTATAGTATCGGTTTGAAATTCTATGATTTTTTATCCGGAAATTCAAGCCTGGGAAAAACAAAGATCCTTTCAAAAAAAACGACCGGCGAATTGATCCCGGTAATTGATACAAAAAAACTAACCGGCGCTGTTTTGTATCACGACGGGCAGTTTGATGACAGCAGGCTTGCAATAACACTCGCACAAACAGCAGTTGACAAGGGTGCTGTCATAATTAATTACTGTAAATTAAACTCCATCACCAAAACGGAAAAACGAATCAGTGGCGCTGTGATCGTTGATACAATTTCAGAAAAAAAATATTCATTGAACTGCAAAGTCCTGGTCAATGCAACCGGTGTATTTTCAGACAATGTTATGAAAATTGATAACCCCCAACACAAACCAATCCTTACCGTATCACAGGGCATTCATATTGTTGTTGACAAAAAATTCTTTCCGGGCATTAATGCAATGATCATCCCTAAAACCGATGATGGCAGGGTTTTATTTGCAGTGCCCTGGCTTGATAAAGTTGTGATTGGAACAACAGATACCCCATTGCATGAAATCCTGATTGAACCAAAACCATTGCCGGAAGAAATTGATTTTATAACCAGGCACATAAACAGGTATATTACCAGCAATATTAAACAAAGTGATATTAAAACAATTTTCGCCGGGCTCAGGCCATTGATCAACATCAAGGGGAAAAGATCAACTTCATTTTTACCCCGTGATCATACAACGATCGTTTCGGACAGCGGCATGGTAACAATTACAGGTGGCAAATGGACAACCTATAGAACCATGGGGAAAAGTGCAGTTGACAACGCTGTATTTGTTGGAAAACTTCAAAAGAAAGATTGTATTACTGATACATTGCCATTACATGGATTTACCAAAGATCAACAAATTGATCATGTCATAACGGTTTATGGCACTGACATGGCAGCTATTGATCAGTTATCGGCTGATCAACCGGAATTAAAAGAGCCAATACATCCCGATCTTCCTTATAAAAAAGCATTCGTTGTCTGGGCTGTACAACAGGAAATGGCCATGACGGTGGATGATGTTTTATCCAGAAGGACAAGGTCGCTGATATTAGATGCCAATGCCGCCATCGAGGCTGCACCAATCGTTGCAGCATTGATGGCAAATGAAATGAACTTGTCAACAGAATGGGAAATGCAACAAGTGAAAGATTTTCTGCATATTGCAGATGCATATATAATTCATTGATCTTTATTAATAAAATTTTAAACTCAAAACAATGACCCCATTTGTTGCAGAAATCATCGGTACCGCATTGTTGATCATTTTAGGCAACGGTGTTGTTGCCAATGTATTGCTTCATAAATCCAAAGGCAATGGCGGTGGCTGGATCGTAATAACTTTGGGATGGGCAATGGCAGTTTTTATAGCAGTATATAGTGTTGCCCGTTACAGTGGTGCACACATAAACCCTGCGGTAACGATCGCATTGGCAACAGCAGGTAAATTCGATTGGGCAAATGTGCCCATTTACATAGCAGCTCAATTCATCGGTGCCATGTCAGGAGCGTTGATCGTTTGGATTACTTACCGCCAGCATTTTAATGAAACTGCGGACCGTGAAGTTCAACTGGCAGTATTCTGTAATGCCCCTGCAATCAGAAGCCCCTTTAATAATTTACTAACCGAGATCATTGGTACATTTATCCTGATCATTGGCGTATTATTGATTATTCCTGCTTCCAATAGCCTTGGATCCCTGGATGCTTTGCCTGTTGCATTGCTGGTGCTTGGCATCGGTTTAAGCTTAGGCGGCCCCACCGGGTATGCCATTAACCCTGCCCGTGACCTTGGCCCCCGCATCATGCATGCTTTACTTCCCATTAAAGGTAAAGGCGGCAGCGATTGGAGTTATAGCTGGATACCGGTGGTTGGTCCGGTTATTGGCGCAATAATAGCAGCCTGGCTTTATTTATTGCTGCAATAAAATAGTTTATTACTTCACAAATGCATGAAAAAAATTATTACATCATACTTGTTGCTACTTTGTATATTCCCGGTAATCCATCAATTATTTCCTTCCGGCTTTAACTATATTTGCCCCCCATGGCACAAAAAAAATTATTGCGGTTTGCACAAATAAAAATTTTTCCGAACGTGCTGGAATACCCAACCGGAATGAATGGGAAGTGGCATGAATATTTTAAGAATTCAAATCCCATCGTACTTGAGCTTGCCTGCGGAAGGGGAGAATACACGGTTGGATTGGCTTTGTTACATCCCGACCAAAATTTTATAGGATTGGATATCAAAGGAAACAGGATGTATATTGGTGCCAAAAAAGCATTGGACAACAACCTGAACAATGCTGCTTTCCTGAGAACACAGGTTGAAAAAATAACAGATTATTTTGCAGCAGGAGAAGTATCCGATATCTGGATCACCTTTCCCGATCCGCAATTACGTGCTTCAAAGGCAAAAAAAAGATTAACGCACCCGAGATTTCTCAGGCTTTACCGGGAAATACTTAAACCCGGGGGTTCTGTCAATTTAAAAACAGACTCCCCTGAATTGTATCAATTTACCAAAACTGTGATTGAACTTTTTAACCTGGATATTGTTGAAGACCTGGAAGATGCCTATTCACATACAGGAATAACGGATGCTTTGAGAATAAGAACACATTATGAAGGCCTGGATATTGCACAAAGTAAAAAAATTCATTACCTTAAGTTCAATTTACCAGCTGAATTACCCAACCTTGATGACCAATTAAAAGAAATCTTAAACAATGAGCAATAACCTGGTAGAAGGAGAAGATTATTATTTTAATGATGACGGCTTTATTGTATTAACTGAAAAATACCATTTATACAAAGGGTTTTGCTGTGGCAATGGATGTAAACACTGTCCTTTCAATTACGAATCGGTTCCTGAACCAAAACGAAGCGATTTGTTATCTTCAAAACAGCATGAATAAAGCAGGCAAAAAATCTCATACCGGTCAAATCCCTCTAAAAAAGGCTTCAATTGCCGGTGTAAAAGAATATAGTTTTTTCCAGGATGTATATGATGTGGTTCGTCAAATACCAAAAGGAAGGGTAACCAGCTATGGTGCCATAGCAGCCTACCTTGGAACAAAATTAAGTGCACGCATGGTTGGATGGGCAATGAACGGTGCACATCATGTGAACCCGGCCGTTCCGGCACAACGGGTTGTGAACAGGAATGGAATGCTTACCGGCAAAAATCATTTTTCCACTCCTACCCGGATGGAAGAATTATTAAAAAAAGAAAAAGTAGATGTAAAAGATGATACGGTTGTTGATTACAAAAATAAATTCTGGGATCCTGCTGAGCATTTAGGTCTTTAAGAACGCTATTGCGAGGCACGAAGCAATCTATGTTAATTAATGCGGATTGCTTCGTCCCTCGCAATGACGTAAAAAACAATCCCATTTACCTCTACTCCCTCTCCATTTATTGAAACTGCCTACCTTTACGATAATGAGCGATAAATCAATCCAGGGCAAAATAACATTCATTCACCACGAAAAGGAGCGTGCTGTTATTGAATACATGGATAACGGAAAGAAAAAAACGATCCAGGCAGATATCAGTAACAAAGAACAACAAAAACTAAAAGAACAAAAGATCATCAAAAAAACACACCGTTTTCTGATGGGAGACCAGGTATCATTTGTAATTAAAAAAACCGGGGCAAACGGAAGTCAGCTGTATGCAACCAACCTGCAATACCAATACAACACATCCCTGGAGATCTTAATAAACAAAGCGCAAACAGAAAATAAATTCCTGGGGTACATAAAAATTACTGATGACAATTATTTCATAAAAGAAATTGACAGTTATCTTTTTTTTCCGTTAACTGTTTCGATATATGAAATAGCACCAACTGAAAAAGAAACTACCAACCCTGTATATTTTAAGTTTGAAAACATTGAGAAGCCCGGTAAAATCACCGCCAGCCTTTACAACCACAATTACATTCCGGAGTTTTTGACAGCAATACAGTATTTCAAAAAACAAACTGTGATAGAAGCAACAGTGAATAAAATAACAACATACGGTATTCATTTAAACCTGGTGAATAACAAAGTACATGCTAAGCTTGACATAGATGAATCACTGTCAAAACAAATTACCGATAAATCAATTCAGGTCAATTCGGTGATCCCTGTAAAGATCAGGCACCTGTCTCCATTTAAAATTGTTGTTGATCCAGCTACAGAAATATAAACCGGGTTTTCCTGTGTTTATTGGTTGTCAGACTTTTTAAGGGTTTTTTCAATTCGCCTGTCGGGTATGAACCAGATAACTGATACCGTTGCATACAATGCACGGCCTATCAAAGGTTTTATGAATGAAAAAACAATCCCCAATGCATATAATAACAATGAAAGTTTTCCTTTTACATCTTTTCCAATTGCCATAGCCAGTTTAACATTTTTATCAGTATCACTTATGAGTGTTTTCGAAAGAATTGTATAAGCAATGGCAGCCATAAAGGCTACAAATCCATAAGAGGCAACAGTCCACCTTGTAAAATGATTGTGTCCCATCCAGGCCGTAACAAAAGGAATCAGGGAAAGCCAGAATAACAAATGCAGGTTTGCCCACAGCGAGATCCCGTTTACTTCTTTCACTGCGTGCAACATGTGATGATGATTGTTCCAGTAAATACCTAAAAAAACAAAACTCATTAAATAACTAAGCAATTCCGGTATCAGTGGCTTTAGAGAAGCAAGAACCCCACCATCAGGTATTCTCAATTCCAATACCATAATGGTGATAATAATGGCAATCACGCCATCGCTGAAAGCTTCAAATCTTCCTTTTCCCATTTAAAATATTTTACAATAAATATACTTTAAAAAGATTGTTGTTTTCCTTGCTTATTGATTTCTTGAAAATATTATTGATAGTAAGGTTGTATCATAAAATAAATGATCACCCCGCTCACAGCCACATAACACCACAAAGGCCAGGTGTATCTCGTGAGTTTTTTATGTTTTTCATATTCTCCTGTAAGAGCCCGGTAGGCGGTAAACAAAATAAAGGGTAGTATGATCGCTGCCAACGGGATATGTGTAAGCAATAAAAAAAAGTAAATGATCCGGGTATTTCCTGCATTCATTTTTTCGTCAATACTCAATAGGCCGTCATGATTGATGTCTCCGAATTTTGTTTCACCTGCGAGTAAATGATGTGCGATATAGCTTATTAAAAAAAGAACAGATAAAACAATTGCGGTTAGCATGATCTTTTTATGCAAAACAAATTGCTTGTTCTTTACAGAGATCAATCCGGCAACAAGGCAAATGGTTACCATTGAATTGATCACTGCATTGATTGTTGCAAATATGTGAACATTGAATGGCAGATCTGTTTCAAGCTTCACACGGCTTAAAATTACAACCGCTGCAAATACAATGACAGATACTGAAAAAATAAAAATCCGGGCTTTGTGGTCGTTCTTTTGTAAAACAGGTTGCAGCATTTTATCTTTTTAGATATTTGATTTCACAACTGTCAGGCCACTTTGAGTGGCCAGACAGTTTATACTTTTAAATTTTGCCTTTTCCGGTTTCTGTTTAACAGGCTCATTAATATTATTACGATGCCAATACCTATGAATATTACAGGCAGGTAAGGAATAAATCCCCTTAATATGGATGGGCTTTTTTTATCCCTCTCCAGCATCAATGTTGGAATATCCCTTACAAGTTGAGCTTGTTTTAACGTATCAAATCCATTGTACCAACCCCTCACGATCCGGTTGCTGTCGAGTAAAAAAAATTTTTCTGTATGAATGAAAGCTGTGTCTACCTCACTGTCAGCAATACTTGCTTTTATTTCATGCAGGGCAAAATCATAGATCTCATTTTTATTCCCGGTTACAAACCACCAGGTATCGTGATTGACATTAAACCGGTCTGCAAATTTACGTAGTTGAGTTACACTGTCGTGTTCAGGATCCACGCTTATGGAAACAAACTGCACAATGCTGTCATTTTTTACAAAAGAATCCTGCAGTTTTTTCATATTACGTGCAAGGCCCGGGCAAATGCTGGGGCAACGGCTAAAGAAAAAGTTAAGAACGATTATTTTGCCGTGGAGATCTTCAAGGGAAACTTTCTTTCCAAGTTGGTTTGTAAATGAAATATTCTTTACCTGGTGCCAAACAGTGTCTGTGCTTATTTTACCGTTTTTTTCTTTTACAGTTATGCTGTCATAAAAATAATGATGTGGTATAAACACAGTGTCTTTGCTGTAATATTTCACCAACCAGTAGCCTGTAAGAGGTAACATGATGGCCAGTAATAAGGAAAGAATTGATTTCTTGTTCAAAATGTTCAGTTGATTGTTGTGCAAGTTCGCACAATTCGTGTATAAAAAAACCATCCCAATGCATCGGGATGGTTAAAATAATTTAATGAACACGGTTCCCGGATTTTTAATCTTTTGCTCCCTGTTCTTTTGCTGCCGGTGCGGTCTTTTCTATATTAGGACGGCTTCCTCCATCGGAATTACGCATGTTTTTCCAACTGTTCCCGTCCCATAAAAAAGCAATAATAAACCAAATGAATAAACAAAGGGGCACAACAATGGTCATGATCATATTCCTTACTTCATCACCGAGGTGCATAAATACAGAAACAATATAATACGCTTTGGCAAGTGTAAGAATACAAACCATTCCTTTAAAAGCCAACACCAAGGTTGCATTTGGATGTTCTCCTTTATGGATGTTGTAGATGGCAAGGCCGATACCCAATTCAATCAGAGTTATAACAGACAGCAGCCAGAATGTTTTCCAGATATGCTTTGTGCTTCCTGCATGTTCAGAAGCATATGTAATTTCAGGTGATATGGTATGTTGACTCATAAAAATAAACACATTAAAAATTAATCAATTCAATAATAATATCAGATAAGATAAAAGCAAAGGAATACAAATACCCAAACAAGGTCTACAAAGTGCCAGTAAAGCCCTGCTTTCTCAATCATTTCATAATGGCCCCGCTGGTCAAAATGCCCAAGTTTTGTTTTTATATACATGACCACGTTGATGATCACACCACTGAAAACGTGAAAACCGTGAAAACCTGTTATGCCAAAAAAGTATCCGCCAAAAGCGATCGGCCCCGGTGTTGCAACTTCCTGCCCGTTAAACATTACTTCCGGTCCCCATGGATTTTTTGAAACGGTAGTACCCCAATGTTCTATCTGGCCATTCACCAATACGGCATGATCTCCCGTGATCAGGTGAGTCCATTCCCATGCCTGGCAACCCAAAAATGCAAGCCCTCCGAATATGGTCAGGATCATATATTTTTCTACACCTTTGCGGTTCATCTTATGGCCTTCGTGTACGGCCAATACCATGGTTACAGAACTGAAGATGAGGATAAAGGTCATCAAACTCACAAATGCCAAAGGAAGATTGGCATGGCCTGCCAAAGGAAAAGCGTTGAATACATGGTTAGGGTCTGCCCAATGGTTTACACTGAACCGAATGGTGCCATAACTGATAAGGAATGCTCCGAAAGTGAAGGCATCACTCATCAAAAAGTACCACATCATTACTTTGCCATAACTGGCATTGAAAGGGCTTTTTCCGCCACTCCACCATTTTGTTCCTGCTGGTATTGCTGTTGTTGACATAAAGAATATCTAAAATTTTTGAACTGTTGTTATTTATCTTGTACTCTTTTAATTTTTTCTGATCCTTGATCCTTGATCCAGTATATAGTATCTAACATCCAGAATCATTACCTGATCATCAATAAAAATATCAATAAATAGATCCAAAGTATATCTACAAAATGCCAGTAAGTACTGATCAACTCTACCGGAACAATACTGTAATTTTTTATCTTACTATTGAACGCCTTCAGAAACACAACGATCAAAGTAATAACTCCTCCCAGAACGTGTGCAGCATGAATCAAAACAATGATGTATAAAAAAGAATAAGATACATTTCCTGTCAATGTTATTCCTTCATTCCACAATTGTTTAAATCCAATAGCCTGCAATATTAAAAAAACAATTCCGAGACACAATGTAACTGCTAATAGCAAACGATAGCGGCTCATGTACCTTTCCCTGAATGCCCTTGATGCTAAAAAAAGCGTCAGGCTGCTAAAAAGGATCACGGCCGTACTATACCAAAAAGCAGTGGGTAAATTAAAGGTTACCCAACCGGCCTGGTTTCTCTTTACAATGTATGCACTCGTTAATCCGGCAAACATCATCAGGATACTTCCAATGCCAACCCACAATGTAAATTTATGCGGGTGTATTTTATTTTTTTGTTGCATCGCCACTGTACTCATATCATATACGCCCCAACCCCCGTCCAACCGGGTCATCCGGGCGGGCCTAAAGGGAGTTTAGTTTATTAATTTTAAAATATTTTTCTTGTCCCTGCTTTTTTTCTTTTATCAACATCGTTGCATCGCCCTCTTTTACGGTTTCATCTTTTCCCGGCATTTTTTTATCGGCATAAAGGCTCAAAAAAACAATCATCAAATAAAAATAAGAACTGAACATTACTTTTCTTGCACTGCCTGCGGTCATTTTTACATACAACATGATGCTTACATATACCATCCATAAGTTGCAGGCCAGCACGATCCATAAACTAACAAATCCGCTTATACCGTAAACATAGGGCAACACTCCAACGGGCAACATCATAACACTGTACATGACAGATTGAACAGCGGTAAATTTTGTTGGCCCTTTATCAGCCGGCAATAATTTAAACCCGGCTTTACTGTAATCCTGGTGTGCCAGCCAGGCAATTGCCCAAAAATGCGGGAACTGCCAGATAAACTGGATGCCGAATAATATCCAACCGCCGGCACTGAAATTATCTGTTGCTGCAACCCAACCGATCAGGCAGGGTAACGCACCGGGAATAGCACCTACCAGTACCGCTACTGAGTTTATTTTTTTTAAAGGCGTATAAATAAACCCATATAAAAACAAACTAAACAGCCCGATCATGGCACTTTGAAAATTAAAAAAGTACCACATCATTCCTACACCCAGTATCCCTGTAATGGCTGCAAATACGTATGCTTCTGTTTCACTCATCCTGCCACTCGCAACCGGCCGTTTGGCTGTACGCTTCATGATGGCATCTGTATTCTTTTCAAGTACCTGGTTGATGCTGTTTGCGGAACCCGTTATGAGCATTCCTGCTGCAAAAAGTAAAAGAACTGATAACAGCGCAGGCCTGGAATAAAATTGATAGTAAGGCGCTATTAAAAAACTTACTACCGTACTGAACACCACCATAAAACTCAGCGTGAACTTGATCAACTGAAAATAATCCTTCACTTTACTTGCCAATGCAAACGATGTTGAATTGGATATGGTGTTGTTTTCCTCCATGCTCTTCTTAACCTCACCCCAACCCCTCTCCAAAGGAGATGGAACCGGAAGTTGGTTTATTATATTTCAACCCTTTTTTCTGTTAAAACCTCTACAATTCTACTTTTTTTTCCCGCTTCGCTTCATTCTCCTCCTTATTCTTCTACATAATCAGTTCCCCCTTTAGGGTACGAAGGGGTATTGGCTTCTTAATGATCCGTACTTTCATCCTTCCCGATCGGTACATTCTGCGGAATGAATTCCCTTCCGTCTTTTCCGTAATCATATGCCCAGCGATGTACTTCAGGAATTTCTCCCGGCCAGTTACCGTGACCCGGGCGAATAGGTGTTGTCCACTCAAGCGTGTTCGCATCCCATGGATTTAACGTAGTTACTTTCCTGCCTTTCCATACGCTGTAGAAAAAATTAAATACAAAAAGTAACTGGGCTGCAAAAACAACCATGGCAACCAGGCTTATGAATTCATTCAAACCGCCAAACATTTTAAATGATTCCCAGTTTGCAAAGTCATAATAACGGCGTGGCATACCAGCCAGTCCTTCGTAGTGCATTGGCCAGAAAATAAGATACGCTCCAACAATGGTTATCCAGAAGTGAACGTATGACAGGGTATTGTTTAAATACCTGCCAAACATTTTTGGATACCAGTGATAGATCCCTGCAAACATTCCAAAGAACGATGCCACTCCCATTACTATATGAAAGTGGGCAACCACAAAATAAGTATCATGAAGGTGTATATCCAATGCTGAGTTTCCCAGGAAAATACCTGTTAAACCTCCACTGATAAATAAACTCACAAAACCGATTGCAAATAACATTCCCGGGGTAAACCGGATGTTCCCTCTCCACAAAGTGGTAAGCCAGTTAAACACCTTGATTGCGGAAGGAACCGCGATCAATAAAGTCAGCAACACAAACACTGAGCCCAGGAAAGGATTGAGACCTGTTACAAACATATGGTGCGCCCAAACCAGGAACGCCAGGATGGTGATTGCGAATAAAGATCCAACCATTGCCATATAACCAAAAATTGGTTTGCGGCTGTTGACTGATAATATCTCTGATGACATTCCCATGGCCGGTAATAAAATGATATAGACTTCCGGGTGGCCGAGGAACCAGAAAAGATGCTGGAACAGGATAGCACTTCCTCCTTCATTTGGTAATATTTTTCCCGCAACAACAATATCACTTAAGAAGAAGCTTGTACCAAGGTTCCTGTCGAATAACAATAAGATGGCGCCTGAAAGTAAAACCGGGAAAGACAATACACCCAACACTGCTGTGAAGAACAATGCCCAGATGGTAAGTGGCATCCTGGTCATACTCATGCCTTTTGTGCGCATGTTCAGAATAGTTGTGATATAATTCAATCCTCCCAATAAAGAAGATACAACGAACATAGCCATGCTTACCAGCCAAAGATCCATTCCGATCTTACTTCCCATGGATGCATCGCCCAGGGCGCTTAATGGCGGATAGATCGTCCATCCTCCACTGGCAGGTCCGGTTTGCACAAAAAGTGAAGAAACCATTATTACGGAAGCCAGGAAGAAAAACCAATAGCTAAGCATATTCAGCATGGGTGAAGCCATATCTCTTGCACCGATCTGTAATGGAATTAAAAAATTGGCAAAGGTTCCGCTCAATCCCGCTGTTAAAACAAAGAAAACCAATACAGTTCCATGCATGGTTACCAATGCATAATAGAATTCAGGGTCCAGCTTGCCACCTTTCGCCCAATGTCCCAGTAAATCTTCCAGGATTGGAAATGTTTGTTCAGGATATCCCAGTTGCAAACGGAAGATCACCGAAAACAAACCGCCGATGATGGCCCAGATAATACCTGTAACCAAAAACTGTTTGGCAATGGTCTTATGGTCCTGGCTGAATACATATTTGGTTATAAAAGTTTCGTGGTGGTGGTGCTCATGATGTGCATCATGCGCCGCTTGACTTGTTGCATCTTGTGAAGTAACTACACTGCTCATAATCGTAAATATTATTAGAGATCCGTTTAATTATTTTTTCTCAGCTATTACCTGTGCTGATAATTTTTTTGTGCTGTCCGCAGCTTCAGTTTTAATTCCGGGGCCTCTTCCCGGAAATAAAGTAAAGTATTC
>JAYSWW010000125.1:0-5264 GCA_043717805.1 Ferruginibacter sp. | reverse complement strand
GTCTGCCCGGCTTGCGGCAATGCTTTGTTGGGCGCAGATTGGCAAAATTAAAAGAGATTCAATTTATCTATTGATGTTGCTTTAATCTGTTTAATTCGAATTTGCTCCTCTACAATTTCATTGAAAATTGTTTCTAGTTCAGAATTTGCAGTATCTACCTCAGCATTAAATTCTTTTATTCTAGATTCGATAACTTCTTTTACTAGAAACGCTTTTTGTTTTATTTCAGCAAGGAGATTATCATCGCCTTCAATTCGAGTTTTATCAAATACTCGATAAATAAGAAACTTTTTATCATCGTAAGTATGAAATTGCAATTTGTTTTGATCTGCAAAATTTTCATCAAAGGCTTTCGATAAAGAAAAGCCATTCCCTGTAATTGCAAACGAATATTGTACACAAGGATATTTAGTGTCAGGAGTGTAAGAAAAATCTGCTGATGCAGTTTGGGGTGTAGGCACTTGTTCTAATATATTATGCAAGCTTCCGGCTTTAGACAAGCCAATTGGCTTAAATGCATAATTTGCACGCAGAAGATTTACATAATTAGAATTCTTGAGATTTTCTAAACTGTCTTGTGAAAGTACTTTCTGAATTTCACTTTTATTATTTGATAACTTGAACATACTATAAAATTTTGAAATGGTCAATCTAAGATCATACCAATTTAAATTCGTGTCAAAAAGACAGTATTGTCGATCATTAGTAAATTTGCGCCCAACTACAAATATGCGAATGTTTACCGTACTTTTTTAAGTTTTTTTATTTGTTGTCCAATCGCTTCTTAGTCATATTTACCATGTCCGCCATATTATCCAACGGACTTTGTATCTTCTTTACTGCCGGTGCTGTAATATGCGTGTAAATGGTTGTGGTTAGTATGCTGTTATGTCCCAACAACTGCTGTATATACCTGATATCGGTACCCGATTCTAATAAATGCGTGGCAAAACTGTGTCGCAATGTGTGTACCGTTGCCTTTTTTTCTAAACCCGACTTTGCAATTGCCTGCTGTAATACCTGCTGAACACTCCGCCCACTATATGGCTCTCCCTTATACTGTCCCTCAAATACCCATTGCCCTCCTCCGCCAAACATATTCCGGTATTCCTGCAGGTAACTTACTATGGTATAGGGTAACATCACCAAACGGTCCTTGTGCCCTTTTGCTCCCTTGATGTGTATCTTAAACTCTTCAAAATGTATATCCTGCCACTCCAGGCTTACAATTTCACTGAGCCTTAATCCAGCCCCATACCCAAGCATCATCAACAATTTATGCTTGGGATTGCTGATCGCTTTAAAAACACCCAGGCATTCCGCCATCGTTAAAACCTGGGGTAGCTTCTTCTCTTTTTTGGGCCTTGGAATCATTATTTCAAAAGGCGATTTCTTCAATACATTCCTGTAATAAAATAAAAGGGCATTTACCAGCGTATGAGCTGTGGAAGAACTCAAACCCTGTTCCATCATCCCGGCAAGATATTTTACAATGTCCCGCTGCTCTAATATATCAGGATTCTGATATTGATGACGCCGCAAAAATAGCAGGAATGACTGTGTGTAATTTTTAACCGTATTATGACTGTAATTCATAGCCATCAGGTAATCTATCATGGCATTTACATATACGGTTACCTGTACCGGGCTCTGCACAATAAGCCGTTGCCTGATTTGCTGTAAATTGATGGCCTTTTGATTTGGATTGTTCCGGGAATGCAAATACCCCTTTTTGAGTCTTATTTCCTGCTTTAAACCAACCGAGGTTGCGATCTGGCAAACGGTTTTGAAAAGCTCATTGGTTGCGGGCAGCAGGTAACATTCACTATTCGTACTGTACCTGCTTCCGCGTAACCTTTTTATTTGCTGAATAAAACTGGCAACCCTCGGAACGATCACTTCCATATACTTTTTATCTTCAGCATGTTGTTGTATAATGATCAAACCCTGGTCGGGACCATCCGGAATGTCAGGGTTGTAAAAATCCTGGGGAAAAAATCCAGGTATTCCCAGCAATGCCTCCACTTTTATTTTTACATTCACATAACGCAGTATCATATACGCTTTGCTTTTGCTGTGCCAGTAAACACCTTTTATCTTTAATAATTTTGTACTCATTTCTTCCGAATACTTCATGTAAAGTATCCAGTATTTACCAACTGTTTCGCCTATCCTGAGCTTATACGTTTCAATGGCAGAAGTAAACTCCTTATGTACTGGATGACTACTCGTAGACAGTATTTCGCCCGCAAGGGCTATGGAAGCAATGTCTTGGTTGTCTTTCAAACCAGGCTCCGGATTTTGAAACGTATGCCCAGGATCGTTGTCTTTGATGATCTCAATAACCGGAAAAATATCAGACAGTGCCTTGTAATTTTCTTTTGAATAAGGAATATACCAGCACTTGTGTGTTTTACTCCATACCGGGTTTAATGCTTTAACTTTTTCATTGATTTGTTTATCCGGCAAAAAATAAATGCCAATCCGGTACTCATCCCGGTGAAAAATCTTTTTAATGGTTACGGTTGGAAGTGTCTCCATTGAGATGTATTTATATGATCACCGGGCACGTATTTACCGGTGTTTTTTTAAAAAAAGTTCCCGTTAAAATTAATATGGATTGTTTGCCCGCTTTCAAATAATTGCTGATGTTTATTTAGTCAGACTGATATTTATTTACGGTTTTATGAAAGCGTTTAGGGAAGAAATTATAGATGGGAAAAAGTTTTTTTGATCTTTTATTGGCATATAAATGGGAAAAGAAGGATTTTTAAATGTCTTAATTTTTAGCTTTTAACTTTCAAATACATTTTTGGTGAGAGATATAAAGTTGATCTTTCCAAATGGCCAATCACCCAACTCAAACCTGTGATATTTAATATTTCAATCAATAATTTGTAACTTATCAAAAAATATTTCATGCACTTGAAAAAAGCTGTACTTCTTTTATGTTGGTTTTTTATTTGTATGTGTAATTTACTTTTTGCTCAACAACCCAAACTTGTGATTCCAATCGGCCATACCCGGGAAGTTAACGCTGCAACTTTTAGCCCGGATGGGAAAAAAGTATTGACAGTGTCGGCTGATGGTACAGCAAAACTATGGGATGCCGGATCCGGAACTTTATTGAAGGATTATAAAGCAGGAGGAGACGCCAGTTCTGTTTATGTTACTGCAGCATCATTCAGCCCGGGAGGAAACTATGTTAACATCAATTATGAAGACCATGAATTGACCATCTGGGAAACAGTATCCGGAAAATTAGTTTGGGACTGGGGCGGCACAGCCAGTGATGATAAAGTACCTGCAAGATCAGTATACAATCATTTCAGTCCAGATGGTAAAAGAATAGCTATGTTCTCACCTTATAATGCTGATACGGTCACAAAAACAACCGGGCCTGTGATCTATGACAATAAAACCGGGCGTCCCGTATTTACTTTAAAAGGCAATAAGGCCAATATAACTTCATTGTGTTACAGTACCGATGGTAAGTACATCATCACCGCATCGGCAGACAGCACTGTTAAAACCTGGAATGCAATGAATGGTAAAATGATCTCAAATACCAGGTACAAAACAGATTCTGTAAACGTATTGTGGGGTATTCCAAACAGCCAATCGGTGCTGATAACGGTTAAGGGAATTGCCAGGATCGTTGATATCATTTCCGGTAAACAATCATCGCTGGAAATGGGGAATGAATTTAAAAAGGAAGAGTTAATTTATGAAGTGGATGCGAATGGAAAATACATTGCAGGATTGACAGGATATTATCAGTTACAGGAAGATGAACTCAATGGCCGTTATGAAAAATTAATTGTATGGAACGCAAAAACAGGGAAGTGCATTTATCAAAAATCAGGGCTTGCCGAATACGGTGATTGTACACTTTTCAATCCCGTCGGGAACAGGATCATTTTAATGAATGCAGACAGTACTGTTAATATTACTGATGCAGCTACTGGTAAACTGATCTATGAATTAAATGGGTTTACAAACCTTGTAAGAAAAGCAGGCTTTAGTTTAAACAGTGAAAGGATCATTACATCTTTATGCGACAGATCGCTTTTGATTTGGGATAAAGCAACCGGAAAAATGAACCCTGCTTTGAGTTCAGATACTTCCGTGATAGATGCAAATTATAACAATGACAATATTGTATATGATATGACCAGCAATAAAGACTTCTATGATATGCGTCAATTAAAGAATTTTTACCAGCCAAGGTTTTCCCGGAATAGTTCCAGCATCTATGCTGACATGCGTGACAGATCGGTTAAGATATGGGATGCCGGTAACGGTAAATTGATTTCCGGAATTGAACAGGATAAGTCAATTGTCAACGATGCAGTGATCAGTGATGACGGAAAATTGGTTTTAATTGTTTCGGATGATCATGCTGCAAAATTATATGATATCAATTCGGGCAAATATATCAGTGAATTCAAAGGCCGGTCAATCCCGGTAAAAAATGCCTGGTTCAGCACAGATAACAGTAAATTATTCATATTAACCGACCAGGGAGAAAAAGTATTGAATACTGTAAATGGACAATTAATAACAGACACATCTGAAATAAAAGAAGCGCAGGATATAAAGTTTCAGGACTTAACAGAAAAAGGACAGGGTAATGCAACCTTAAGCCCCGACGGTAGTTTATCATTGAACTGGGGTGCAGATATAGTACAATTAACATCATTACAAAGTCAGTATCCGGCAATGATAGAATTAAAAGGGCTTGGGCCGCAAAACGGACGTATGGATCATTCGGTAAGATCAGTTGAATTCAGTCCCGATAGCAGGTTTCTTTTATTAACAGTTGAAGATAATACTACGAGGATATTTGATATTGAAAAGGATAAATTCATTTCCACGATCATTTTATTTGACAGCACTGATTACATTAACCAGTTATGGAATGGATATTACCAGGTTACTCCCAATGCAGCCAAATGGCTGAATTATTTAACCAAAGATTCAAAGCTGATAAGTTTTGAACAACTGGATGTAAAATACAACAGGCCTGATATTGTATTAAGAACAATGGGCAACAAAGATTCTTTATTGATCGCATCTTATTACAACGCTTATATCAAGCGGATCAAAAAACTGGGTATTGATACTACAGCTTTTCGGGATGATTATAATATACCAGAAGCAGATCTTTCAAACAGGAATGAAATTGCTGTTGTGCAAACAAATAGTAAACTTACTGTTCACATCAAAGGATCCGATAGTAAGTATTTATTGGACCGTTTTAA
>JAYSWW010000124.1:0-2050 GCA_043717805.1 Ferruginibacter sp. | reverse complement strand
ATATGAAGAAAATGGTAAAATGGTTTGAGATCCTGGTTAAAAACAACATAGAGATCAAATTGTCAGAAGCCGGGGATGAAGAAACCGGAACCGATCTTTCAGCCGGTAAAAAAAATACGGCTGCAAACAAAACTGCAGCCACTAAAACTACAGCCGTTAAAAGTGCCCCTCCAAAAAAAATAAATTCGCCCAGGAAGATGGCTTAATTAAGAAAAAAGTTAAAAACGAAAAGTGAATAGACTGAGAAGTTTATAATTTTCACTTTTCGTTTTTTAGTATTGATATTTTTAATTCTCACTTTTAATTCTTCGCTTCCATGTATTCAGCAGATATAAAAAAAATTATAAGGTCATTTCTTCCGGGAGAATTTACAGTTACCAACTGGGATGTACTTGAACCTTATTTTAAAAACCTGCTCGAACGTGATATTTCAAGCCTGGAAAAACTGGAGCAATGGTTAAAAGACCAAAGTGAACTGGAAGCTATAGTGAATGAAGATGCGTGCTGGAGGCAAATTAAAATGACCTGCGATACCGAAAACAAGGCACTTGAGGAGGCTTTTAATTTTTTCTGTATGGAAATACAGCCTAAGATTCAGCCTTATTCAGATGCATTGAATAAGAAACTCCTGAATGCAACATTCCTGGAAATGCTGGACCAGGAAAAACATTATACCTATCTGCGAGCTGTCAGAAAAAGTATTGAACTTTTCAGGGAGGAAAATATCGGGATCCAGGCAGAAATGTCTGTATTACAACAACAGTTTGGCCAGGTTACCGGCGCCATGACGATCCAGGTAAATGGAGAAGAATACACGCTTCAGCAGGCAGGAAAATTTTTAGAAAGCCACGACAGGAAATTAAGGGAAGATGTTTATCTTAAGATACAACAGCGAAGGATAGCCGATAAAGATAAATTAGACGAACTCTATGACAAACTTGTTGTACTTCGAAACAAAGAAGCTCACAATGCGGGTTTTGAAAATTACCGGGATTACCGTTTTAAAGAACTGGGCCGTTTTGATTATACCAAAGAAGATTGTTATAAATTTCACGATGCCGTTAAGCAACATGTATTGCCTTTGGTAAATAAAATTTATGACCAAAAGAAAAAACAACTTGGCCTGGAAGTACTTCGCCCATGGGACCTGGAAGCAGAACCGGAAGGCAGCCGGGCATTGCGGCCCTTTAAAACCGGTGAAGAACTGTTACAAAAATCTGTTGCATGCTTTAATAAACTAAACCCGTTCTTTGGTGATTGCCTTCAAAAAATGAAATCATTGGATCACCTTGACCTGGAGAGCCGCAAAGGAAAGGCACCGGGTGGATACAATTGTCCGTTGGCAGAAAGCGGTGCCCCATTCATTTTTATGAATGCTGCCGGTCAAATGCATGACGTAACCACTATGCTTCATGAGGGAGGGCACGCCATCCATTCTTTCCTTGCACACCACCTGGAGTTGAATGGTTTCAAGGAATACCCGATGGAAATTGCAGAAGTTGCCAGCATGTCAATGGAACTTTTCAGCATGGAACATTGGGATACTTTTTTTGATACCACAGAAGACCTGCAAAAAGCTAAAACACATCATTTGGAAAGGGTGATCACGATTTTCCCCTGGATCGCCATCATAGATAAATTTCAGCACTGGGTTTATGAACACCCTGCGCATACACATGAAGAAAGAACCAATACGTGGACCGGCATACTGGATGAATTCAGGGACAATGTGATTGACTATACCGGGCTGGAATCCTATCGCAGCAATGCATGGCAACGGCAACTGCACTTATACGAAGTTCCTTTTTATTACATCGAATATGGCATTGCTCAATTGGGTGCTATCGGTATGTGGATGCAATACAAAAAAAATAAGGAGGAGGCATTGGATAATTATTGCGCAGCTTTAAGTTTAGGTGCAACCAGAACATTGCCTGAATTATTTAAAACGGCAGGCCTTGAATTTGATTTCTCCCCGGAAAAAATAAAAATACTGATGGATTTTGTGAATACTGAAATGGAAGCGCTGTAAAAAAAGGAGATGACATCT
>JAYSWW010000123.1:0-2053 GCA_043717805.1 Ferruginibacter sp. | reverse complement strand
GGTTTCCAACAGCTGTGCCATTGATCTCAAAGGCAACTTCCCTTTCTGTTTCGGCTTTATCTACAGCCGTATAAGCAGCGCAATTAAAACAACAATCTATCTTATGCCGGGAAAAGAAGTTTTCGACAGAACTGCTATCCGAAATTGACAATTCATCTTTTGAAACAAATAAAAAATTAAATTCAGGGTAATTGTCAACCATCGCCCTGAACTCCATACCCAACTGGCCGTTGGCTCCTGTAACTAAAATGTTTTTTTTATTGTTCAATCTGAAAACGGCATTAAGGATTAAAAACAAAATTATTTTTACAACCCGCAAAGGATGGTTGAATAATATCTTTTTCTGAAATGACCTGTTTATCTGCAGGGATCATCCAGTCAATATTTAAAAACTGATCGTTGTACGCTATACCCGCTTCTGAATCCTTATTATAGAACGTATCACATTTATACAATACCTCTGCTGTTTCACTCAGAACAGAGTAGCCATGAGCAAAGCCCTGTGGCACCAATAGCTGAAGATGATTTTCAGCAGACAATTCAACAGCATAGGATCTCCCAAATGTTGGTGAGCCTTTTCGTATATCAACTACTACATCGAGTATACTTCCCGACAATACCCTGATAAATTTGGTTTGAGCATGTGGATTTAGCTGGTAATGCAAGCCCCTTAATACACCATATGAAGATTTGGCCTGGTTGTCCTGTACAAAATTAATATCTACTCCTTCTGCCTTGCATGTTTTTGCATTGTAGCTTTCAAAAAAGTATCCCCTGCTGTCTTCAAAAACAACGGGCTTGAATATCAGTAACCCCGGAAATTCAGTCTTGGTAAAAGGCATATATTATTTGATAATTTTTATTAATGATTTTTACTGCTTATTAATATTGCTGAAATAAAAATATTATCCGGTATCACTTATCCATTGGAATAAATTTGTTTGAAATATTCAATTGTTTCAGTCAAACCAACTTCAAATTTTTTTGTTGGCTGATAATCCAATAATTTTTTTGCCAATGAAATATCTGCCAAAGAATTTCTGATATCGCCGGCCCTGGGTTCACGGTAAGTTGGTTCCCAATCGCTTTTAAGATATTCCTTACAGGCATTGTACAAATAATTAACTGAAAAATTCTCGCCAACAGCTACATTGTAAACTTTTTTAAAAGCTTCTTTATTTTCAGTAAGCATCCCTTTTATGTTTACCTGAACGGCATTGTCTACAAAAGTAAAATCACGGGTCTGTTCCCCGTCTCCATTGATATAAACCGGAGTTTTGTTGATGATACCTTTTACAAACAATGGGATCACTGCTGCATAAGCACCATCCGGATCCTGGCGCGGGCCAAAAATATTAAAATAACGTAACCCGATAATGTTTAGTCCGTATACATCAGCAAAAACCTGGGCGTACAATTCATTGGTCTTTTTTGTTGCAGCGTAAGGTGATAAACAATTGCCTGTTTTACCTTCCTGCTTTGGCAAAGTAGGTTCATCGCCATAAACGGAAGAAGAGGAAGCGTAAATAAATTGTTTTATATTATTGTCAACAGCAGCTTTCAGCATATTCACAAAACCACCCACATTAACATCGTTAAAATACAGTGGTTCTTTAATTGAACGTGGCACTGAGCCAAGGGCAGCCTGGTGGCTTACATAATCAATTCCTTCACATGCCTTGCTGCAGGTCTCTGCATTGCGGATGTCCCCTTCAATGAATTCAAATGCAGGATATTTTTTTAACACTGCCAGGTTTCTTTCAAAACCATTCACCATGTTATCAAGTACCCTTACTTTTTTAGCGCCATGCATCAACAGGTATTCCGCCAAATGCCCGCCTATAAAGCCACCGGCTCCTGTAACAAGGAAATGGTCGTTGCTGATGTCTTTTGTATGAAATATGTTACTCATGATTCTGAATTCTTAATTCCGGATAATTATTCTGCCACGCTAATAGCTGCTAACTACAAACTCCAATAAGTTCTGCTTTTAATTTTACCCCTATACGTTCCCTTTAGATCCGCTACCATAGCATGTGATTTTGATATGGAT